>JAGRKQ010000171.1 GCA_020442235.1 Hyphomicrobiaceae bacterium
AAATCGAGCAGCGCCCAGGGCGCGTGCTCGCGCGACGAGCCGCAGCCGAAATTGTCGCCGGCAACGAGGATCTCGGCCTTTTCATAGGCCGGCTTGTTGAGCACGAAGCCTGCATTCGGCGTGCCGTCCTCGGCAAAGCGCATCTCGGCGAAGAGCCCCTTGGAAAGCCCGGTGCGCTTGATCGTCTTCAGATACTGCTTGGGAATGATCATGTCGGTGTCGACATTGACGATCGGCAGCGGGGCGGCGACCGCGGTGAGTTTCGTGAAGGGCAGCATGGGTTCTCGCCTGATTGGTGCAAAGCGTTCCGGGCGTTCCTTTACAAACTGCGCCCGCCCGCTTCAAGCGCACCGATAGGCAAACGGCCTGCGCGTCAGCCGACCGCGTCCTCGATCGCCTCCATGTCCTCGTCCGAGAGGCCGAAATGATGGCCGATCTCGTGCACGAGAACATGCGCCACGATGGCGCCGAGCGAATCCTCGTTCTCGGCCCAGTAGTCGAGGATCGGCCGGCGATAGAGAAACACCGTGTTGGGCAATTGCCCGGTCTCGGCAACGCCCGTGTCCTGCGCCAGTCCGATGCCGACAAACAGCCCGAGAAGATCGAAGGGCGTTTCGGCCTCCATCTCGTCGAGGATTTCCGCTTCGGGGAAATCGGCGATGCGGATCTGGATGTCGCCGCACAGATCGCGGAACACCTGCGGCAGGGCGGCAAAGGCCTCCCCGGCCAGAACCTCGAAGGCATCAAGGTCGGGAGCCATCGCATCGAACCAGCGCACAGCCGGGAACTCGGGAAGACGCTGCGCCATGAACCGCTGCAAGACCCTCAGTTGAAGACATAGGTGTTGAGGAGATGGTAGATCAGCACCATCACCACCACCAGAGCGAGACCGCGGCCGATCCGTCGTCCCCAGATCTCGATGCTGTCCTCACCATCGGCGCCGCCGAAATGATCGCGCGCCCGGCTGGCCTGACGGGCAAGCTGCGAGGTGCCGAAGGTCTCTGCATCCCGCTCCGCCCGCTTGAGCGCCGCCTCGGCCTCTTCCCGGCGAGCTGCCGCACGGCGGTCGCGTTCATTGGCATCGGGACCGCCTTCTCCGCTCACGCCTGATCCTCGCGCGCCTGGAAATGATAGGCCCGGTTCGGGTGCATGTCGGTGCCCGCCGCGACCCGGTTCGACATGTTGAAGAAGCCGGTGACGGCGACGATGTCGAAGAGGTCGCGCTCGCTGAAACCGGCCGCGCGCAGCGCCGCACGGTCGGCTTCCTCGATCTCGGCCGGACGGGCGGTGAGCTTGTGGGCGAAATCCAGCATGGCGCGCTGTTTCGCCGTCACCTTCGCCGCGCGGTAATTGTGCACCAGCGTTTCGCCGAGCACCGGATCGCCGGAAAGCTGGCGCACCGCAGCCCCATGCGCGGTGAGGCAATAAACGCAGGAATTCACCGCCGAGACGACGACGGCGATCATCTCGCGCTCCAGCTTGGTCAGACCCGAAGGCGCCAGCATGAGGTCGTTATACATCAGCGAGAAGGCGGAAAACTTCGCCTCGTCGAAGGCATAGGCCTTCAGCACGTTGGGAATCATCCCGAGCTTGGACGTGCATTTGTCGAAGGTGACCGCGATCGCCTCCGGCAAGGGATCGGCCAGCGGCAGGTCCAGAGCCATCGCCGCTTCGTCATTGTTCTTCGTTCCGCTCATTTGCGCCTCCCGTCTCGACATTGGTCATCACTTCGACAATAGTCGAAGCAGAAAAAAGAAAAAGCCGCCGCGCCCGTGGTGGCACCATGCCGGAAAATGCGGCGGAATGCGTGCAGCACGCGGGGATGCAGCACTTGGGGATGAGGAGCCTGATACGATGACCGACAAGCACGACGCGCACAAGGCGCGCATCGTGGACGCAGCGGTGCGCCTGATCGAAGCCGATGCCAATGCCGGGGATTCGGCGGCGCGCTTCGCACGGGCCCTGTTCGCGCGCGGCGCACCGGAAGACCTCGTGGTCTATTCCCCCGCCGAACTCGCCAGCGTTGCGCTCGACTGTTATCGCCAGATGGCCGACCGGGTCGCCGGCAGCGCCCATGTGCGCGTCTACAACCCGACGGTGCCGGGCGATTCCGGCCCGCTCGGCGACGTCACCATCGTGGAAATCGTCAATGACAACATGCCCTTCCTCGTCGATTCGGCGATGGGCGAATTGCAGGAAACCGGCGCCGAACTGCGCGTCGTCCTGCATCCGGTGCTCTGGGTCGCCCGCAACACGGACGGTCACCTGACCGAGGTCTTCGGCAACGACCGGCCGCAGGGCCAGGACGCCATCCGCGAAAGCGTCATCGTCTTTCACATCGACCGCATGGAATCGGTCTCCGACCGCGACGGGCTGGAAGAGCGCCTTGCGGCGGTCCTTTCCGATGTGCGCCTTTCCGTGCGCGACTGGCAGGCGATGCGCCGCCGCCTGGAAGCGGCCGTGCGCGCCTACAAGGACAATCCCCCGCCCCTGCCGGTCGACGAGATCGCCGAGGCGATCCAGTTCGGCGACTGGCTGCTGGACGACAATTTCACCTTCCTCGGCATGCGCGAATATGCCTTCGAGGAAGGGGCGGACGGGGCCAATCTGACCCGTTCCGATTCCGTCGGCCTCGGCATCCTCTCCGATCCGGATGTGCGCGTGTTGCGGCGTGGACGCGAATTCGTCGTCTTCACGCCCGAGCTGTTCGACTTCCTCAAGCGCCCCGAACCGCTGATCGTCACCAAGGCGAATGTGAAGAGCCGCGTGCACCGCCGCGCCCACATGGATTACGTCGGTGTCAAGCTCTACGACGAAGACGGCAACCTGACCGGCGAATTGCGCGTCATCGGCCTGTTCTCGGCCACCGCCTACACCCGCTCCACCGCGCGCATTCCACTTCTGCGCCGCAAGATCGCGCTGGTGATGGAGCGCGCCGGCTACGACCCCGATTCCCATTCCGGCCGGGTCCTGCTCAACGTGCTGGAAAGCTACCCGCGCGACGAGCTGTTCCAGCTCGACATCGAAACGCTTTACCGCTTCTCCATGGCGGTGATGCAGCTGTCCGAGCGCCCGCGCATCCGCGCCCTGGCGCGCATCGACCGCTTCGACCGCTTCGTCTCGATCCTCGTCTATGTCCCGCGCGAGCGCTATTCGACCACCGTGCGCATCCGCATCGGCGAGTATTTCGCCGAAGTCTACAAGGGCCGCGTCTCGGCCTGGTATGTCGCCTATCCGGAAGGCCCGCTGGCGCGCGTGCACTTCATCATCGGGCGCTATGAAGGCAAAACGCCGCAAATCCCGCAGGACGTTCTCGAAGCCGACATCGCCAACATCGTGCGCACCTGGACGGACAAGTTCCGCACCGCGCTCGACGACCTCAAGGACCCGACCCGCTCGCGGCTTCTTCTGTCGCGTTACGGCGAGGCCTTCAGCGATGCGTATCGCGAGGCCTTCGACGGCGCCGCTGCCGTCGACGATGCGCTGACCATCGAAAAGCTGACCGAGGCCAACACGGTCGCCATCCGCATGCGCGAGCGCGAGGAGATCGGCGACGGCCGCGTCGACCTGAAGATCTACCATCACGCGCTGCCGATCCCGCTCTCAGACCGCATTCCGATCCTGGAATCCATGGGCATGCGGGCGATGAACGAGCGCACCTATCGCGTCACCCGCCGCGACACCCCGCCGGCCTGGCTGCACGATGTGTCGCTGGAACGCGCCGATGGCGGCACGCTCGACCTTGAAACCGACCGCGAGCGCATCGAGGCGACCTTCATGGCCGTCTGGTCCGGCATGGCGGAAAATGACGGCTTCAACCGGCTTGTCGTCAATGCCGACCTGCCCTGGCGCGATGTTGCCATGCTGCGGGCCCTGTCGCGCTATCTGCGTCAGGCGCGCCTGCCCTTCTCGCAGGATTACATTTCCGAAGCGCTGAACCGGCACACCAACATCGCCCGCAGCCTCGTCGATCTCTTCCACGCCCGCTTCGACCCGGCCCGCTCCGATGCCGCCGCATCCGGCGCGGTGGAAAAGATCGTCTCGGCCATCCAGATGGATCTCGACGCCGTCACCAGCCTCGACGACGACACCATCATCCGCCGCTATCTCAACCTGATGGATGCGATGCTGCGGACCAACTTCTTTCAGCCCGGCGCGGACGGCCGGCCGAAGCCGACCTTCGCCTTCAAGTTCGATTCCAAGAAGATCACCGACCTGCCCGAACCGCGCCCGCTGCGCGAGATCTTCGTCTATTCGCCGCGGGTCGAAGGCGTGCATCTGCGCGGCGGCATGATCGCGCGCGGCGGCCTGCGCTGGTCGGACCGTCCGCAGGACTTCCGCACCGAGGTG
>JAGRKQ010000172.1:0-350 GCA_020442235.1 Hyphomicrobiaceae bacterium
CGACGATGCCGCCCGGCGGCAGGCTGAAGGAAAGCCCGTCGATGAGCAGCGTGTCGCCATAACCCTTGGACAGGTTCTCGATGTCGATGACATTGCCGCCAAGCCGCGGGCCGGCGGGAATGACGATCTGCGCCGTGGAGGGCGAACGCTCCTCGTTGCGCGCCAGAAGCTCGTCATAGGCCCTGATGCGCGCCTTGGACTTGACCTGGCGGGCCTTGGGGCTGGCCGAAATCCACTCCCGCTCGCGTGACAGGGCGCGCTGGCGGGCGGCGTCTTCGCGGCCTTCCTGCTCCATGCGCTTGGCCTTCTTTTCCAGATAGGCCGAATAGTTGCCCTCATAGGGAATGCCG
>JAGRKQ010000172.1:401-7481 GCA_020442235.1 Hyphomicrobiaceae bacterium
GAAGTAGCGGTCATGGGTGACCATGATCACTGCACCCGGATATTCGCGCAGATGCCGCTCCAGCCAGGCGATGGTTTCCGCATCGAGATGGTTGGTCGGCTCGTCGAGGAGGATGAGATCGGGCTGGCGCAGGAGAAGCTGGCAGAGCGCCACGCGCCGCCGCTCGCCGCCGGAGAGGTTGTCGACCGCCGCATCGCCGGGCGGGCAGCGCAGCGCTTCCATCGCCATCTCGACCTGGCTTTCCAGGTCCCAAAGGTTCTGGCTGTCGATGATGTCCTGAAGCTTGGCCGCCTCTTCCGCCGTCTCGTCGGTGTAGTTCATCATCAACTCGTTGTAGCGGTCGATGATGGCCTGCTTCTTGGCGACGCCCTCCATGACGTTTTCCATCACGGTCTTGGTCTCGTCGAGCTGCGGCTCCTGCGGAAGATAGCCGCAGGTCGCCCCGTCCGCGAGCCAGGCCTCGCCGGTGAACTCCTTGTCCAGCCCGGCCATGATCCGAAGAACGGTGGACTTGCCGGCGCCGTTCGGCCCGAGGATGCCGATCTTGGCATCGGGGTAGAAGGACAGGTGGACGTTCTCCAGGACCTTCTTGGCCCCGTAGGCCTTGCTGAGGCCGGACATGTGATAGATGAACTGGCGGGCCATCGTCTCTCGCTTCTTCGGGTGTGATCGCGCGGGGGAATGTTGGGCGCCTCTTACGGGAACGCAAGGAGCCGGGCAAGCGCGGCCGGCTTGCCGAAGCGATCCGCATGAGGTCTATGACAACGCACAGGGCTTTGCGTCACCTCAGTCGGGCCGCACACCGGGGACAACGGCATGCCGGAATTCTTCATCGAGGATCTGTCCGACCGCATTGCCGATACGGTCCAGCACCCTGCCCTGCGCACGCTCTACCGGCTGTGGATGGACAAGGCCGGCGCCGGCGTTCCCCAGCTCAGCGCGCTGTCGCCGCTTTCGGCCGAGATCGAGGCGGCAACCTTGCTGCTCGTGCTCTTTGGCGACGAACTCGTCTATGTGCGCTACGGACGGAACCTGACCACCAGCTTCGGCGAGGACTATTCCGGGCGAACGACCTCGTCCGTTCCCGGTGATCCGGGCCGGTTCTTCGATCATTTCTACCGCGAAGTCCTTGAGGGCGACAGGGCGCGCCTCACCGTCAACCAGGCAACGCTCGCCCCGCGAATCCACATCTGGGAGCGCCTGTGCCTTCCCGTCCGGCTTGCTGAAGGCCGCGGCCTGATGGTCGGCGTGGCCCCCCGCGCCTTCCAGAGCGAACTCGTCGACGCGATCCTTGACGCCAATGTCGACGGCATCTTCGCCCTTGGCGCGATCACCGATGAGTTCGGCTCGCTGGCCGATGCACGCATCATCTTCGCCAATGCCGCCGCGGGCGCTCTGTGCGGCAGGGCCCGCGAGGACATGGTCAGCGCACACATCGCGGATATTTTCCCGGACGTTTTCGAGAACGGGGTCTTTGCCCTCATTCAGCAGAGCGCCAGGGACGCAACGCCGCTGCGGTTCGACATCGCCAGCCCGGCCGGACTGAATCGCGGCTACTACCGCGTCACCATCGCCCCCTGGAAATCGGGCGTGACGCTAACCTGGTGCAACATTTCCGACCTTGCCGCCAAGAAACCGGAGCTGCCGGCCGGCCTCATCGCCAACCTGACCATTCTCAAGCCTGCGTCATGATCGTCATTGCGCTTGGCTGCGACTTCCTTCAGGAAGGCGGGTCGGAGAGAGCCAGATGAACACAATGCCGCAATCGGCCGAGACCGTCCTCGCCCTCTTGACGTATCTGCTCGTCAAGCACGTCCTGTTCGATTTCGTCTTCCAGTCGTCCTGGCAGGTGGAGAACAAGGGGCGTTACGGCCATCCGGCAGGCTTCGTCCATGCCGGGTTGCATGGCCTTGGCACCTTCGCCGCCCTGCTGCTTGCCCATATGCCGCTGGAAATCTCCGCCATGCTGGGCCTCGGCGAAGGCGTATTCCACTACCACGCCGACTGGGCCAAGGATCAGATCACCCGCCGCTTTGCCTGGACGCCGAAGGATCAGGCCTTCTGGACCGCCCTCGGCATCGACCAGACCGTGCACCACGCGTCCTACCTTGCCGTGGCGGCCATTGCGGTGATGATCGCCTGATCCCTTACGGCAGAGGCACGGAAGCCACCGTCGTCACACCCTGACCGACCGCGCGCGCCGGCTGCACCGGGCGCGCTTCGACCGGCGTCGCTGGCGCGCTCACCGGCACGGTCACGGGCACGGCCGCGCCCGGCAGCGGCACGGGACGACCGGCCGCCGGATAGGCGCCGGCATGGCGTGTGGGAACGGTTGGCGCCCCCCCCACCGAAGGAACCCCTGCCGGTGCATCCTGCGGACCCGGAACGATGATCGCTTCGGTCGGAACGCTTTCCGGCGGCGCAGCGCGCACACTCGGAACGGCGCGGGCCGTTTCCCCGATGGGGGTGCGGTTCGCCGGTTCGGGTGCCGGCGGAAGATATTCGCGCCTCGGTTCCGTGATGACCGGCGCCGGCATTGCGGCAACGCTGCCGGGGCTTGCCAGCAGCGGGTCGGAATAGGCCCCGACCGCCAGCGCCTCGGAGAGCTGAAGCGCCTGTTCGCGCGACAACCCCTCGCGGCAGTACCGCAGGCGGATGTCCCAGACCGTCATCGACGCGTTGAAGACGAAGAGCGTGGAGCGCTGCTGCACCTCTTCCTGGCTGGTCGTCTGCCAGGCATAGAGGCATCCAGCCCCGCCGGTGCGCCCATAGGCAAGGCCGACAGGACCGCGGCTGTTGGTGACGAGCGTATCGACGATGCGCATCGAAACGCCCGGAAGCGCTGCGGCGATCTCCTGCGCAATCAGCGTCTGGCTGGTCCCCGGAATGGCCTCGCCGCGCACGACGCGCACCGTGATGGCATTCTCACCGACAAGGCCGGCGATCCCGCCCAGAACGATCCTCTGGTTCACATCCGGCCCGTCGCGGTTCTCGATCACCGCGACGATCCGACCCGCCGATTGCGGCAGGCTCGCCAGGGCACGGGTGACGGGCACCTGTTCGGGCTGGCCCACCTGGGTGTAGGCCCCGGAATTGTTGAAGCCGAAAACATGGCTGTCACCGGCGCAACCCGCCGCTCCCAGCAAGGTTCCGGCCAAAAGAAGATGGGAAAATCCTGCCCTGATTCCCCGCATGGCTCACCTCCAGCCCGTCAGGCCACTGATCTGGTTGAACGTGGCGAGTGCCCGCCGCGTTTCCGAAGTCGAAAGTTGCCGGTCAAGCGCCTCCACCAGCTGGCGCGCTTCGGCCGTGCGGCCCATGCCGTGCAGGGCCCAGACGCGCAGCATGCTGAGATCGCGCGTCTCGGGCGCGAACTCGCGGCGCCGGTCGAGCGCGGCCAGCGCCTCGCCATACTGGCCCTGCTGGTAGCTGCGGTTGGCAAGGTCGGCGAGCACCGCACGGGCGATTTCGGCCCGCTGGCTTTCGCTGACCGCCGCCCCGCGCACCGCATCGAGCGCGGCAAAGCTCTGCCCGATCCGCAGCAGCGCCAGCGAACGCCCATAGGCGGCATCGCCGGAAATCCGCCGCGGCCCCGCGCCCGCCGCCTCGAAGGCGGCCATCGCCTCGTGCGGGCGCTGGAGATCGAGAAGACACCAGCCGCGGATGAGGCTTGCCTCGGGGCTGCGTGAACCGCTGGCGTCGAGCAGCCGCAGGCACTCGCTGGACCGTCCCGCGCGCTGGGCCTCGGCGGCTCTCAGAACGCGTGAATCCCCCCCACCGCCACCGCCACCCGAACGGGCCGCCGGCTGCGGGCTGGGGCGCCGTTCGGCAAGATCGCCCTCCAGAGCGGCAAGGGTGGGAAAGCGGCGGCTTTCTTCGGCCAGAAGCTGGCGGGCCTGGTCGCGCGATCCCTCACGGTAGAGGGTGCGGATCATGCCTTCGGCGGCGGTCGCCGTCGGCTGCCAGGACATGGCCTGCTCGAACCACGCTTTGGACGCCTCGAACTGCGCTGTCTGATAGGCATACCAGCCGAGCGCTTCGGCCCCGTCGCCCGATTGCAGGAGGCGGACCGTCTCAGCGAAGCGCTGCACGCGCTCCGGCGAACCGGGCACCGGCGGCTCGGCGAGAAGATCGTGCGCGACAAGCTCCACGAACACCGAAAGCAGGCGCTCGTCCTCGGTCGGCGCAGCGGCAATGCGTTCGGCTTCCGCCCGCCAGCCGACATCGCGCAGGACCAGCGCAAGCCCGACCCGTGCATCCGTGTCCCCGCCTTGCTCCACGGCCAGTTCAAAGAACGGCAGCGCCCGCATCATGTCGCCGGAAAGGCGATAGTACCAGCCGATCAGCGCCGCATCGCCAGCGTGGCGGCCCTGCTCGGCGCTCGCCTCGATGACGGCCAGCGCCTCGGCGCGCGGCGGCGTTCGGGCCGGATCGCGCAGGAAGGCGCCGACCTCGGCACGCACCAGATCGGTCTCCAGAGCCGCAAGCGAGGCCGCATCGGGTGTCGGCGGCAGCATGCGGGCAAGATCGAGAAGCCCGCGCGCTTCCTCCGGCGCCACATGCACCAGCGCCTTGACGATGCTGACACGCCGCTGGTCGAAATTCGCCGAAGAGCGCACCGCCAGTTCGAACAGCGCCAGTGCCTGCTCGCGATTGCCGAGCGCACCATAGCTGTCGGCAACACGCCACATCACGTCGAGATCGTTGGCAACGATGAGGCTCGGATCGGCCTCCACGATGTCGACCACGGCGCCGTGATTGCCGCCCTCGGATGCCGCGATCAGGCGTGCGCGCCGCTCCATGCGCTCCAGCGCCACCAGAAGATCGTCCGGCGGCTGCCAGGTCGGGTCGACCCTGAGGCGGGTTTCGACCTCGGCACGCAAATCCTGAATGCGGCCCGCCCCGAGAAGATCCCACAAGGGCTGCTCGGGATTGACCGACATGCCGAGATGCAGATCGGACGGCGGCTGCCAGCCCGGATACAGCATCTGCAAACGGCGGATTTCGGCTTCCACACGCGCCGTCTGGTTCTGGCTGGCGTAGTAGCGCAGCGCGCTTTCATCCACCTGAACCTGTTGCGGGGCCGCAGGCGCGCCGGCAACCGCCAGCGTTGCCGGTTCGGCAACGGGCATGCGCGTTGGCATGCCGAGCCCCTGGGCACGGGCCGGGGAGGCGAGCGCAACGCTCGCCGCAACCAGCGCGCAAAGTGAGACCATACGCAGGTTCATGGGCAGGCCTCCTGCCGTTCGTCCAGCGCAAGCAGGGAAAGAAGCTGCAAGGTCGCCGGGTAATAAAGCGGGTCGAGACGCTGAAACAGCGCCGGATCTGGCGGTGTGCCGTTCATCACGCAGGCGACGAGCGCCGCGACCGCCCGGTAGCCGTTTTCAGCAAAGGCCGAGCGCACACTGCCATCGGCGACCCAGACGATCGACGGCGGCGTCTCCGACCATTCGGCAACGAAGGGCGCCAGATGCTGGCGCTGCCCCGCCCCCGCCCAGGCGAGATAAAGCGGAATCCGGATCGCGTCGTAGCCGAAGATGGGATCGAAGCCTTCCGCCGGCTGCGGCGCCTCGCCACCAAGCGCCACCCAGTCGGAGGGAAGGCCGCGCGGTCCGAAGCGGCTTTCTTCCATCAATGCCAGGGCATCGCGCTCCAGAACGTCGAACCGCGCCTGCGGATCGAGTTCGGAAAGCGCCCGGAAGGCCGGGAAAACATAATAGGAAAGATTGACCACCGGCCCGTCGGTGCGCGCCTCGGCATCGAAACCGGATGCGCCCGGAAGCAGGATCTGGCGTTCGCCGGCAACGCTCACCGTGCCGTCGAGCAGCGCCCGGGTCATGCGCCGGGCGGCAAAGCGCAGCGCCGCGTCGTCCCAGCGCTCACCGCCCTCGATCAGCGCATAGGCGATGAGAAGGTCGCCATCGGTGGCGTTGTTGCGGTCGCGCACATGGCCAAGCTCGGGGTCGTAGACCCAGGCCGCCAGACCGTCCTCGCGGATCATCAGCGTGCTGCGCGTGAAGGCAAACAGGCGATCGAAGACCGGCCGGTCGTCGGTTTCGGCGGCCAGAAGCAAGGCATAGCCCTGCCCTTCCGAATGGGTGATGGCACCGTTGCCATTGTCGACAACGCGGCCTTCCTGGGTGGTGAAGGCGGCGACATAGTCCGGCCACAGGCGGTTCAGCGCCTCGCGCGGCGTTTCACCGGCAAAAGCCCCGGCCGGCAGGACGCCGGCCAAGGCAGAGAGGGCGGAAAGAAGGAGAGCCCGGACCATCCTCATGGCTCCTGCCCTGCCCGGGCCAGCCACCGCCCCGCCATCAGTGCCGTTGCCACCGCAAGCGACAGAAGCACCAGCGTGTAGAGCCAGGGATGGGCGGAAAACATGCCCGCCAGCACCAGCCGCCAGTTGGCGATCGAGCCCGGCTGGGTGGCGACGTAACGCACCGGCGTTTCCACCGCGATCGGCCTCAGGGTCTGGTCGATCTCGTCATAGACGAGCGAGGAACCGCCGAGCTGGCTCCACAGCGCCGGCATGGTGACCGCCTGCATGGCCAGTTCCAGCCGCTCCGGCGTTCCCGCCGCAACCACCGTATAGGCGCCGCCATGCGGGCCCGGCACCTGCTGGATCACCAGCCCGCTGGACGGCCCGATTTCGCCGATCTCGACACCTTCCTGCACGGCCCGGTCGCCGCCGAGAAGATCGCGGAAGCGCCGCGACAGGGCCTCGATCGGCCCTTCGCCGCGAAGCCGCTCGGCCCATTCGGCGCGAAGATCGGTGTTGCCGGCTCCGCCCGCACCGCCCTGGGTGCGGATCGAACCGGTCATGATCGGGTCGGACGGCATGGAAGACCACACCCGTGCAACGCGCTGCTGCAGCGGCAGGGCGCCGCGCGATGCGGTCACGTTTGTCGGCGCAACGGTGCGGGCGGCATAGGTCGGCGCGGCCCAGGCCTGCGCCAGACGCTGGCGCGGCAGGTGCAGCCGCTCGGCGAGATCGCCCGAAAGATCGTCCAGCGCACCGACGATGATCGCCGACACTTCGTTCTCGTCCGGCGCCTGGAAAGACAGCGACAGCCGGTCCGG
>JAGRKQ010000172.1:7576-13342 GCA_020442235.1 Hyphomicrobiaceae bacterium
GCCCAGAACGTCGAGCTGGAACCCCTGCGTCAGACGCGGGACGCGCGCAATGCGCGGATAGCGCGGCACATTGATGGAGCTTTCGCTGAGGATCAGAAAGCGCGTCGGGCTGTCGAGCATGACGCTCGGCAGGCAGACCGCATCGTCCGGATGCACAAGCTGCGCCTCGATCTCGACCATGTTGAGCCCCGGCCGGAAGGCGGCCAGCGACACATAGACGGCCTGCTCGGAAAAGACCGCACCATCTTCCCTGCCGAGCGCCAGCGCGCCGGCGACCGCGCCATTGACGCGCACCGTCAGCTGGCTGTCCTGCGACAGGCCCGGCGCATAGGCCCCCGACAGGCGGATGGCCACGCGCCCGACATCGGAGGGGAAGAAATCGGACGGAAACCGGACCTGGAAGCGGGTCTCATAGAGACGGCCGTCGAACTCGCGCGAATCCTCGCCAAGCTCGGCGAAGGTCACCGATGTCTGCGGCTCCAGCAGCGGCGCATTGAGCACGCCCAGAGCATCCTGTTGCGCAGGAAGCCGTTCCAGAATGCCAACGGCCTGGCTGGCTGCACGCGGACCGCTGGCAGCGATCACCAGCTGGAAGCGCTCATGGCTGGCATCGTCATAGACCGCGATCGCACCTTCGTCGGGAATGCGCCCGGCGCCCAGTGCGGCAAGCTGGCCGCGCGGCCCCATGATGACATCGAGGCCCGGCCCGCTTCCGGTCGTGTGCGCGACATCGACCACCGGTTCATTGAACCCGAGGCGGCTGGCGAGAAGACTGATCGCGCGGACCGACAGATTGACGGTTTCCGCCGAAGCCCCTTCAGGCAGAACCGCACGCAGGCGATGGCGCCCGTCGCGCCCCGGAACCAGCGAGGCCAGATCTGTCAGCGACTGAAGGCCCGCATCATGCGTGCCGATCAAAAGCCCGCTCGTTTCCGGGTCGATCTGCGACCAGAGTTCATAGGTCGCCGCTGTGCTGCAGTCGACACGGTGGCGCTGGCGCGTCGTCAGCGTGACGAGATTCCAGCCCGGCCGCAGAAGCCCCTGCGGCACCTCATGCGCAATGCGCCGGCGTGCGCCCGAGCCCACCAGCGAGGAACTGCCGATCGGCGTATCGTTGAAGCGCACCTCGATCAGCGAAGCTTCCGGCATCACCGAGATCGCCGTTTCAAGGCCGATCTGGACGACGGCGCGCGCACCCATTTCCTGCGGGCGCAGATAAACGGGGATGGAAAGGCGCGCATGTTCGCCGGCCATGCGCCCTTCCGACTCGGTCAGGGCGAAACGGCGCAGAAGCATGGTTTCCTCCGGCGCGCCGATGGCACCGGTTGCGGTGAAGAGCGAGGCCGGCAGGCCCTGCGCCAAAGCCGGCGCATGCCCACCAAGAAGGCCGGCTGCGAGGACCGGCGCAAACAGAATGCGGCGCATCACGGTCTTCCTTTCCTAGATGGCCCGCGGACGCTCGGGCGTCTCGAAGCGCTGCCCCGGGGTCTGCGGACCGGCGTCGCCGCCAGGCTGCTGGTTCGAGATTTCCGGCTTGGCCTTGTGGTCCTTGACGTCGCGCGCAAAAAGCCGTGCCGAACGCAGCATCTCGCGGAACGACCAGGTGATGAATTCGCCGGTGCCGAAGAGGATCGACTTGCCTTCGCGGCGATGGGCGCGGAAGGCGGCGATGGGATCGGCGCTGCCATAAAGAAGGCGGGCGATCACGGCGTAATGCGCCGCGCGCAGGCCGAAGAATTCCGCACCGATCTCCATGCCCTGCGCATTGGAGCTCATGCGGCGGATGGCCACCGGAAGTGACGGCAGTTCCGGCGCCTTGGGGCCGAAATCGACGCTGAGAGCCCCCACCCGCATGGCCCGTTCGATGTGCAGCGCCTCGCCATTCATCGGCCGCATGCGCACCCCGCCCTGCGAGGCATCCTCGATGACCACATCGACGATGCGCGAGCCGACTTCCAGCTTTCCGGCGATGCAAAGATCGAGGCGGTGCGAACGCCGGCGCTCGCGCTTTTCGGCAACGACGCCGATCGCCGTGGCGGCAATGACCAGATTGAAGGTGTTCCAGATCGCGACCACCACCATCAGATCGCTCTGCGACGTGCCCGACCAGATGCGCATCCCGGCAACGATCGAGGCGGCCAGAAGCACCGCAAAGGTGATGACGAAGGGCAGCGCGAACTCGGAAAAATGGTCCTTGTCCAGCGTCAGCCCCTTGGCAGTGACGTTGAAGGTCGGCTTCCTCGGGTTGCGGATCACCGACAGGATGGCCGGCGCCAGGAAGAAGCTCTGGACATACTCATAGAGTTCGGAAACCCAGGGCCAGCGCACCCGCCCGAAGAGATAGTTCTGCAGCATCACGCTCACGGCCATGGAGGTGACCGTGTAGGACAGGAAGTCCGGCACGTTGGCGACGTAGATCTTCAGGTCGAAGAAGATGAACATCAGCGGCGCCATGACAAAGACGAGGCGCGGGAACGGGAACAGCCAGAACAGCGAGGACGACAGATAGCCGATCCTTTGCGGCAGGTGCAGGCCCCGGCGGAAGAGCGGGTTCTTCAGGATGAGGATCTGCATCATCCCCCGGCACCAGCGCGAACGCTGACCGATGAAGCTCGCGAAGGTCTCAGGCTGGAGCCCCGCGATCAGCGGCCTGTCGACATAGCGGCTCGTCCAGCCGCGCGCGTGGAGCTCCAGCGCCGTTTCGCAGTCCTCGGTGATGGTGATGCCGGAAAATCCGCCCACTTCCTCCAGCGCGCGCCGGCGCAGCACTGCGGCCGAACCGCAGAAGAAGGCTGCGTTCCACTTGTCGAGCCCGCACTGGACGACGGAATAGAACTGCTCGTTCTCCGAGGGCATCTTGGCCCAGGTGCCGAGGTTCTTCTCCACCGGATCGGGATTGAGGAAGACGTGCGGGGTCTGCACGAGGAAAAGCTTCGGGTCCTCGAAGAAATGCCCCACCGTCTCGCGCAGGAACTCGCGCACAGGCGCATGATCGGCATCGAACACGACGACGAGATCGCCGGACGAGCGCTGCAGCGCGTAGTTAAGGTTACCCGCCTTGGCCGCGATGTTGCGGTCACGCGCGATGTAGACGACGCCCAGTTCCTCGGCGAGCGCGGAAAGGCTCTTGCGGCGCGTGCGCGCGGCATGGGCGGTCTTCGGGTCGTCGCTGTAGCACTTCTGGTCGGTTCCGCCGTCATCGAGCAGATAGACCGTCATCTTGTCGGCCGGATAATCCATCGCCTTGGCTGCGGCGAGGGTCATGGCCAGCAGCGTCTCGTCTTCGTTGTAGCTCGGCACGAAGACGTCGATGGTCGGCAGATCTTCCTCATGCACAAAGGGCGCGGAACGCCGGCGCAGCGGATCGGCAACGATGAACAGCGTGATGAAGAACATCATGATGCAGAACAGCTCCGCACCATAGAGCACGATGCCAGCGGCGAAGTCGGCCGGCTGGGCGATCGAGGGCAGCGTGTGGGTGGTGCGCCAGTAAAGATAGCGCAGCACCACGATGCTGCCGAGCCCGAGGAAGACGTAGCGCGCGGGACGAATCCGGCGCAGCGGCCAGCAGGCAATCATGCCCCCCATTGCGACGATCGCGAGAAAGAGCTGCGTCGTGTTCGACACAGGCTCCGTCACGAACAGCGCCAGCAAGGCCACCAGAATGAGCGCCGCACATGCGGCCAGCCACCGGCTCATGGTACTTCCCCATTTCACCAAACTTACCGCTACGACAATTATCCATAGAATTTTATGGATCAATTTGAAGATGTGTTCATGCTAAAAGAATGGTAAATTTACATCTTGTAAGGGATAACGATATATTAACGCAGATATAATAACCAAGTTATATTATTATATATCGAGCTTATAATTGAAAGTTATGCGAATAAATATTTCATATGAATGAGAAATCAAAGCATAAATCACGCATAGTCTCGCCTTGACTGCAAGGCTCTGCCTGACAGTACGACCGCAGAGATTCCCGATCCGCCGCGAGGATTTGAGGTGCGCATCGGACCACAACAAGCCGGCAGATCACGGCCCGCCAATACTCCATGCGCCGTCCATCAGGGCAAAGACGCAGTGAAGAGAGAGGCAGAGCCTGCCTGGCCTGAGGCAGAAATTGCCGCTAGGTCAGCATCATGCCCCTGGGGAAAGACGCCTGCGCCCCGGCAAGTTCTGCCCGCCCCTGTGCCAGAGAGGGACAGAAGGCCCGACAACAGGCTTTTGGGACGGTCGAAAGCAAGGCAGGAGGCGAAAATCGCCCCTCAGCCCTCCAGCGGCGGCAGATCGGCCTGCCGCAACATGCGTTCCAGGAAAATCCAGAACATCTCCTCGCCCGGATAGCCCTCGACGCGTCCGGCCTCCTCGCCATCGACCAGAAGAACGAAGGTCGGCGTGATGGTCACGCCGCGCGCCAGAGTGACGCCCTGCGGGAGCGGATCGCGCCGGTCCATGCGCGACAGCGGATAGGCCCGTCCCTCTGCCGTGCGCGGCCAGATCGGACCGATCTCACTCTCCCAAGCAGCGCAGTATGGACAGCCGGGCTGGGTGAACATGATGATGCGCGCCTCGCCGGCCCGCACCCTGAAAGGGGCAAGACCGGCCAGGACGGCCAGAACGCTCGCTCCAAGAAAGGCTCTGCGGGACACCATGCTGCATCTCATTTCATCGGGACCGGCAAACCATGCCCGAGCCGCAGTCGGCGGGCAAGTTCGGGTTTGTGCCGCAGGCCCTGCGGGAGCGCGCCGCACATGAGTCTCGATCACCTGACGTTCCCCGCTGCGGCGCTCGCCGGCCTTCTGTCTTTCCTCTCGCCCTGCATCCTGCCGCTGGCGCCGTTCTGGCTCGTTTATCTCAGCGGCCAGTCGGCACAGGAGCTGCGCGCCAATCCCGATACCGACCCGGCCGCGCGCTGGACACGCATCCGCACCGCACTGGCTTTCGCCGCCGGCGTCATCACCGTCTTTGCGCTCTTCGGATTGGGCGCAACCGCGCTTGGAACCCTTGTCGCCAACTGGCGGCGTGAACTGTCGATGGCCGCCGCGCTGGTTCTTGTGCTCTTTGCCGGCAGCTTTCTCGGCTGGTGGCAGCTCATCTCCGGCACGCATTCCTTCCTGCCGAAGCTGACGATGCGTCCCGGCAGCCTGCCCGGCGGCTACCTTCTGGGCCTTGCCTTCGGTTTCGGCTGGACGCCCTGCGTGGGGCCTGTCCTGGCGGCAATCCTGATGCTGGCGAGCGGTATGGGCGAAATCGCCCGCGGAGGCCTCCTGCTCATCGCCTATGGCATCGGCATGATGGCCCCGTTCGTTCTGGCCGCCGCCTTTGCCGGTCCCTTCGTCAACTGGCTTGCCGCGCGGCCCGGCTTCCTGTCGCGGATGGAAAAGGCAACCGGCATCGCGCTCCTTGTCCTCGCCGCGCTGATCGCAACCGACACCATGGTTCTGGTCGGCGAGTTCATCCTTCGGCTCATTCCTGAACTGGGTTTTCTCGGATAGCGGAAAAGCACCGCAGCATTGAGAAAATTATTCTATATCAAAGGACACTAAAGAATATTATTTTGTTGCGTAAAGCGGCCTCCCTGCATAACAATTTGTCGAAACGGGCACGAACAAGGATGTCCGGGAAGACCACAGGGGAAGCGTCCATGGGTTTCAGGCCCCGCCTGAGCCGCCGGGTTTTTGCACCTTCTCGCAATCCGGGGATGATGTCTTCTCGCGCCTCCTGACCGCCCAGCAAGAGCTGTGAAGGAGGACGCATGAA
>JAGRKQ010000173.1:0-3043 GCA_020442235.1 Hyphomicrobiaceae bacterium
ATGTCCTGGATCTTGGTGATCTTGCGCGCATGGGTCTCGGAGAGCGAGCCGCCGAAAACCGTGAAATCCTTGGCAAAGACATAGATCGGGCGGCCGTTGATGGTGCCCCAGCCGGTCACCACGCCGTCGCCGGCATATTTGGTGTCGGCCATGCCGAAGTCCGTGCAGCGATGCTCCACGAACATGTCGTATTCCTCGAACGAACCCTCATCGAGAAGGACTTCCAGGCGCTCGCGGGCCGTCAGCTTGCCCCGCTTGTGCTGCGCCTCGATGCGCCGCTCGCCACCGCCCGCACGCGCAACCGAGCGCCGGCGCTCAAGCTCGTCGAGAATATCTTTCATGGACTTGCCCCGAACTCTGTCTGATGAAGCCGCTTCCCTAGCACGCCATGCGCGCATGGGCACCTGTCCAAAAGGCGGTTTCCTCAGCCGAGAAGAATGAAGGCCGCCGCGTCGAAATCGCGCTTGCGGGCCGTGCGCCGCGCCGCCGCTTCCGCGTCCTCGCCCCACTGGGCGATGTTCCAGTCCTCGTCGACATGCGCCGCCTGCCAGATTTCATCGGCAAAAGCCCGCCCCTCGGCCAGTGCCAGCGCCAGAACGAAGGAGCCCGTCAGCGTCGTCACCAGCGACACCGCCGCCAGCTTGAGTGGATCCTCGCCGACGGCCTTGCCGGCCGCATAGGCGATGCGCTGCAAATCATCCTCGCCCTGCTCGACGGCCAGAACGCCGGTCGCAACTTCCAGGCGGGCGCGATGCGTGCGGTAGAGATCGAGCAGGAAAGCGTCCCAGATGCGATCCTGGCGTTCGCGCAACTCGTGCGGCGCATCGGCGCGGTAGCAAAGAAGATCGGTGCCGGCATAAGCCAGCATTTCCTCAAGCACGGCGTCGCGGTGCTCCACGACCCGGTCGATGGCCACATTGACGAGCCGGGTCAGCGGCAGCGCGGCCGGATCGATCACCTCGCCCAGCGCGTTCCACTCCAGCGCCAGCGCTTCGGCGATGCGCGCCTCGGCGACACGAAGCGGATTCTTTGCCGGACTGCGGGCCGGACGGCCATCGAGCAGGAGAACATAGGCCCCATCGCGCAAGGCGGATTCGGCGCTCTTGAAGAATTTCTTCGGCAAGGGCTCCACCGCCAGCCGCTTCGCCAGCGCCACCGGATCCTCGCCGGAAAGGCTCTTGCCTCTGCCCAGCGCATTGTCGTTCGCCGCACCGTCGCCCATCACGATCCTTCCACCAGCCCTTTTGCCAGGATTGCGTTGAGGACTTCTGGCACATCCCCCATCCGCTTGACCATCGCGGTGGGCTTTTGCGCTTCCAGAAGGGTTTGCGGATGATAACCGTAGCCGACCGCTATGGAGCGTGCGCCGGCGGCCTGCGCCATCTCGACATCGAAGACGGTATCGCCGATGACGACGGCCTTCGCCGGCGCGATTCCCGTTTCCGTGCAGGCCATTAGAACCATTCCCGGATTCGGTTTGGAAGGCGCGTCATCCGCCGTCTGAACGGTGGAAAAGAACCGGCCGATGCCCGTGCGCTCGAACAGCGAGGCGACCCCGCGCCGGGATTTGCCTGTCGCAATGCCAAGAACATAGGCTTCATCGGCGGCAAGCTTCGCAAGAACCTCCTCCACCCCCTCGAAGAAGGGTTCGTGATGCGCCGGATCGCTGCGCAGGGTGAAGAAGGCCTCCTTATAGGCCGAGACCAGTCGCACGCGCGTGGCCTCGTCCGCGTCAGGGGCAACCCGGCGCATCGCCTGCGGCAGCGACAGCCCGATGATACCGAGGACGGATTGCCGTTCCGGCCGGCTAAGACCGCAGGCGGCAAAGGCCGCCTCCATCGCCGCCACGATCACATGCTGGCTGTCCACCAGCGTGCCATCGCAATCAAACAGGATGAGATGCGGCCCGTCGCCGGTCATGCCGCCGCTTCCGGAAGCACGGATTCGATATCGACCATCAGATCGCCGGAGAGCCCTTCAAGCTCTTCGGTCAGGCCGGCAATGTCGGTTGCCCCGTCGCAGACCACCTCCGCCAGCGCCCGGAACATCGGTGCGCCCGAAAGGCTTTCCGGCTCCACGGAGGATTCAAACCGCTCGATGTTGACGCCATGGCGAAGGAGAATCGCGGTCACGTTGCGCACGATGCCGGGCTGGTCGCGGCCAAAGACCTCGATGGCGAGATGACGCTGCGCCTCGCCTTCCCCCGGAACAACGTCGCGCACGATGGCCTCGATGCCCTGCTCGGCGAGCGCGGTCAGCGTCGCTTCCAGTTGCTCGCGCACATTGCCGGAGATTTCCGCACGCACGATGCCGGTGAAGGACCCGCCCAGCCGCACGAGGCTGGAATCGACCCAGTTGCCGCCGGACGAGGCCACCGCTTCGGCAATCGAATCGACGATGCCGCGGCGATCGCGCGCCATGACGGTGATGATGATGTCCATTGAGCGTCCTCCGAGGCAGACTTTTCCTGTCCTTGCCGGCAGCATTGAGGAAAGGCCGCTTCACGGCAAGGTGCCCCTTGGGAGAAAGCCTCCCCGGAAGGACTGCCAGACGCTTCAGCTTTCGCCGGCGTCCGGTTCTTCTCCGCCCGGACCCGCGCGCTCGGCGGATTCCGCTTCAAGACGCGCCAGCCGGAAGGCGTGATCGGTCAGCGTGCGCTCAAGAAGGTCGTTGGAACGCTTCAGTTCGCTGACAAGGTCAGCCAGCGCCGGATCGCTTCCGAGCCGGTAGCGCGGCCCCTTGAGGGTGCGCCGACCAATCACGACGGTCGCCGCCAGCGAGGCGATGATGACCACCAGCGAGCCCCAGAGGATGAGATCGCTCATGCGTCGTCCTCGTCATAGGCATCGGCATCGAGACCGAGCAGGTTGAACGATTGCAGCATATGCGGCGGCAGGGGGGCCGTAACGTCGAGCGTCCCGCCCTTCGGATGCGGCATGACGATGCGCCGGGCGTGCAGGTGAAGCCGGTTCTGGATGCCGCCGGGCAGCTCCCAGTTTTCGACGTCGAAATAGCGCGGATCGCCGAGAATCGGGTGACCGAT
>JAGRKQ010000173.1:3169-7263 GCA_020442235.1 Hyphomicrobiaceae bacterium
CCATGCTTGACGATCTCCATGCGCTCCTCGCCGCGCGGCCCCTTGCGGGCCACATAGGTGGAGATCCGCCCCTGCTTGGGCTTGGGAACCCCGCGCACCAGCGCCCAGTAGACCTTCTGCGTCTCGCGCGCCCGGAAGGACGCCGCCAGGGCCGTGGCCGCGCCCTTGGTGCGCGCGACGACCAGAATGCCGGAAGTGTCCTTGTCGATGCGGTGCACGAGGCGCGGCTTGCGCCCCTGCCGGTCGCGCAGCGCCTCCAGAAGCCCGTCCATGTGACGCGTCGTGCCCGAGCCTCCCTGCACCGCCAGCCCATGCGGCTTGTTGAAGACGAAAACCTGTTCGTCTTCATGGAGAAGGAGGTTGCGCAGAAAATCCGCGTCCGACGGCTTGGCCGTCTTTTCCTGCGGCGCCTCGACCCGAATCGGGGGAATGCGCACCGTCTGCCCGGCAGCAAGGCGCGTATCGGCCTTGGCGCGGGCGCCATCGATGCGAATCTGGCCCGACCGCAGGAGCTTTTGCAGGTGCCCGAAGGCAAGGCCGGGGACATGCTCGCGGAACCAGCGGTCGAGCCGCATGCCCGTTTCATCCGGCCCGACGGCCTTCTGCGTCACGCCGAGGCGCAATTCCTCACCCATTTTTACTCCAGGAGCCTGTCATTTACCGGCGGTTAAGCATGCCTGTTCATTCTCCGCTTACCAAGACTGGACGGTTCGGAGAAGTACAATGCGCGGAACGATGGCCCTGGCGGCACTGGCATCGGTGGCAATGGCACCGCTTGCCCATGCGGCCGATCTCGGCGCACCGGTGGTGTTTCAGGAGGTCGAGACCTCCGGCATCGGCAATGGGTGGTATCTGCGCGGCGAAATCGGCGCAGGCCTTGCCACCGAGCTCGGTGTCACTTCCAACGGGGCCGAATTCCTGCCGCACCCCAACTATCCGAGCCCGATTTCGGCGTCCTTCGCCGTCGGTTACGAATTCAACGATTTCGTCCGCTTCGACCTCGGCTTCGACTACATCCGCTACTCCTTCAGCGAAGAGGCGAATGGCTGTCTGATGGCCGCCTGCCCGGTTCCGCTGCCGCAGTCGCAGCCGGCCACCAGCGGTCAGGCCATCAACACCGAGATGGACGGCAACGCGCAGGCCTACACCGTCTCCGCCAACGCCTTCCTGTCGCCCGGCCGCTACGGCTCCTTCTCGCCCTTCATCGGCTTCGGCGCCGGTCTCACCTATGTGGCCGGCGGCAACGTGACCGCGACCACCACCTACCAGTATGTCCACGATCAGGGCACACCGGCTGACGCCACCGACGACGTGCAGTTCCAGGAAAGCTTCCGCAGCTTCGATCACTTCGAGAGCGACTGGCGCGTGACCTGGTCGGCCATGGCCGGCATGGAATATGCCGCAACGCCGGAACTCTCCGTCGATGTGCTCTATCGCTATGAATATATCGGCGACATCGCGGTCGAGGACACGACCAGCCCGCTTCCCAACATGGAAATGCGCGGCATGAACTCGCATCAGCTGCGTCTCGGCCTGCGCTACCGCCCGATCCAGTAAGGAACGGGAAAGCCTCGGCTCAGCCGACGCTGCGCATGGCGTGAAGACCCATGAACAGCGCTGCGATCGAGATCACCACCGATCCCCCGACATAGAGCGCGGCAGCGGCAAGCTGGCCGCGCTCATAAAGCGTGACGGCATCGAGCGAGAAGGCCGAAAAGGTCGTGAAGCCGCCGAGAAAGCCGGTCGCCAGGAACAGGCGGATCTGCGGATCGGTGCCCGAGCGCAGGGCCAGCGCCCCGATCAGAAGCCCCATGGCAAAACTGCCAATGATATTGGCAAGCATCGTTCCGGCCGGGAAGCCGTGCCCGAACACCCAGCCGGCAAGGCTGGTGAGAAGATAGCGCATCGCCGCGCCGAGAGCGCCGCCGGCCATCACCACGAATATCGAACCGATCACACCCCGCCCTCCTTGGCGCGCTTGTCGCGAAGGCGGACGAAGTAGTCAAGCCGGCGGGCGATCTCGCGCTCGAATCCGCGTTCCACCGGGCGGTAGAAGGAGAGCCGTCCCGTCTCCTCCGGGAAGTAATTCTGACCGGAAAAGCCCTCCGGCGTGTCATGGTCATAGATATAGCCGGCGCCGTGACCGAGATCCTTCATCAGCCGGGTCGGAGCATTGACGATGGTCATCGGCGGTGCGGCCGTGCCGCTGTCGCGCGCCGCCTGTCGCGCGGCCTTGTAGGCGGTATAGACCGCATTGGATTTGGGCGCACTGGCGAGATAGACGGCAATCTCCGCAAGCGCGAGTTCGCCTTCCGGGCTGCCGAGCATCTGATAGGCATCGCGCGCGGCCATGGCGAGTGGCAGGGCTTGCGGGTCGGCAAGCCCGATATCCTCGCTTGCCATGCGAATGAGCCGCCGGGCCAGAAACAAAGGGTCCTCCCCGCCCTCCAGCATGCGCGCCAGCCAGTAAAGCGCCGCATCCGGGTCCGATCCGCGCACCGACTTGTGCAGGGCTGAAATCAGATCGTAATGCCCGTCGCGGTCGCGGTCGTAGCGCGGCGCCTTGCGCTGGACGAGCGCATCGAGGCCATCCTCGTCGGCAGGAAGCGGCTGGCCGGAAAGAAGCGTGGCGGCGACCGCATCGACAGCCCCCAGAAGCGCCCGCCCGTCGCCATCGGCCAGTGCCGCAAGCCGTGCCATCAGCCAGTCCGGCAAGGGCTGCTCAACGCCGAGATGGGAAAAGGCACGCTCGGCCAGTACCATCAGGGCATCCGTATCCAGCGGCTTGAAGACGCAGACCATGGCGCGCGACAAAAGCGCGCCATTGAGCGCAAAGGACGGGTTCTCCGTCGTCGCGCCGATGAGCGTGATCGTTCCGTCCTCGATCACCGGCAGGAAGGCATCCTGCTGAGCGCGGTTGAACCGATGCACCTCGTCGACGAAAAGCAGCGTGCCCTGCCCGGCCCTCAGCCTCTGCCCGGCCGCCTCGAAGACCTTGCGCAAATCCGCAACGCCCGAACCGATGGCCGAGAGAACCTCGTGGTGAAGACCCGAATCCGCGGCCAGAATGCGCGCCGCCGTCGTCTTTCCGGTGCCCGGCGGCCCCCAGAAGATCAGCGAAGGCAGCCCGCCGCCGGCAAGGCGGCGCGTGATGATGCCATCCGGTCCGAAGAGGTGATCCTGCCCGACAATATCGGCCAGCCGCGACGGCCGCAGCCGGTCGGCCAGAGGCCGCGCCGCATTGAGCGTCTGGCGCCGGCCTTCGCCCCCGGCATCGCGTCCGGCAAACAGATCGCCGTCCTGCATCGCGCTCAGCCGCGCACCACGGCCTGGCGCACCTGCCCGCCGCGCTCGAACAGAAGCCGCCAGATGCGCAGGCGCTGGCCGGCGATCTGCTCCAGATCGCGCGTCGAGCGCACCGTCATGTCGTTGATGCTGCGGATGATGTCCCCGGCGCGAAAGCCGACCCGTTCGGCAATCGACCCGCGCAGGATGCCGGTGATCACAACACCGTCGCTGGCGCGCACGCCCAGTTCTTCCGCCACCGCCGGCGACAGGTTGACGACCCGAACCCCGGTGAAGGGCGAACGCCCCTCGATGACGATCTCGTCGCGCGGGACCGTCTCCGGCGGCGGGGCAAGCGCCACCTGCGCTTCGAGGTTGCGGGCGCCGCGCAGGATGCCGATGCGTGCCGTGCCGTCGATGCCGCGCGTGGCGAAACGATACTCGAAGCCGTTGGGATCGAAGATTTCCGTGCCGTCGATGGAGATGATGACGTCGCCGCGTTGCACGCCGGCTGCGGCCGCCGGCCCCTGCGGATCGACATTGAGCACCATCACCCCACGCGGCCGGTCGAGCCCGAGCCCGGCGGCAAGATCGGACGTGATCTCCTGTAGATCCGCGCCGAAATAGGGCCGCTGAACCTGCCCGCCCCCGGCGGCGGCCTGCCGCGCCACGAGCTGAACCATCGAGGTCGGAATGGCAAAGCCGATGCCGACCGATCCGCCCGAGCGCGAGAAGATCGCCGTATTGATGCCCACGAGGCGGCCGGAAAGATCGACCAGCGCTCCGCCGGAATTGCCCGGATTGATGGC
>JAGRKQ010000174.1 GCA_020442235.1 Hyphomicrobiaceae bacterium
ATCGGCTGCATGCGCGTCTTCATCACGCCTTCCTGCAACTCGGCAGTGACGTTGGAGAGCCGTTGCAGCGGAACCTTGAATTCGGAATCCTCGTGACGGCGCACGATTTCCAGAAGCTGGTTGCGCGTCAGCACCAGTTCCGAAACCATCGTCATCAGATGTTCCAGCGTATCGACGGCAACGCGGATCGACTGGGTGGCGACCGAAGAGCCCTTCTCGCCCTCTTCGGAGGATTTGCCCGCTGCCGGCGTGGCCGCTTCCGCCTTGGCCGGTTCAGCCTTGGGCGCTTCCGCCTTGGGAGCCTCGACCTTCGGGGCTTCGGGCGCCGGAGCGCTGCCCTTGGCCGCGGCGGCGGCTTCCGCGGCCGCTTCCTTGGCGGCGGCGGCGGCATCGAAGTCGCTTTCGGCTTCCTGGAACGCCCGCTCCAGTTCGTCGAGCGAGACTTCGCCCGGCTTCAGCTCGCGGTCCAGCGACTGCTCGGGCACCTCGACGACCAGCGGCGGTTCTTCTTCCGCTTCCGGGGCAGCCGCGCCGCTCATCGCCGCATCGCTGGCGATCGACATCTGTTCCAGCTGACCGATGAGATCGTTGTCGTCGCCGCCCGGCTCGGTGCCGGAGGCTTCCAGATCCGCCAGGATCGCCTTCAGGCGGTCGATCGAGGCCAGGATCAGGCTGACGCCGTCATTGGTCACCGGCGCGCCATCGCGATACTTGCCCATCAGGGTTTCCGCCGCATGCGCCAGCGAGGCAAGCCGCGGCAGGCCCAGGAACCCGCAGGTGCCCTTCACCGTGTGAACGAGACGGAAGATGTTGTCGAGAATTCGCGCGTTGTTCGGTTCCTGCTCAAACTTGACCAGTTCGACATCGACCGTGTCGAGGCTTTCATTGGTCTCGGTCAGAAACTCGAGAAGAAGATCATCCATGTACATACACCCCGGATGCTGGCGTTTGGGGCATGACCCCCTCACGCCCAATCTGCCCGGGGCGAGTGTTACCAATATCGGTTAAGAGAGACTGAAGCCGGAGAGCCCTTGTGGCTTGGCCTTATGGAGCAGCCCTGAGGACGAAGGAATCCTCGTTGCATTCCATGGACAGCGTCACGCCGAGATCCTCCGCCAAGCGCAGCATGTAATAGAACTGCGCATTGCGTCCGGTCACGCCATCGTCGAACCGGCGCGCCACGATGGTCTCCAGATGCGGCGGCACGAGAACGCGCACGCCCTTGGCCGTGACCGTGATCGAAACCGGCTTTTCCACCGAAGAGGCCTCGACACGCACGGTCCCGCCGCGCGGCACCGATTCCTTGCCGGTGGCCATCATGATGAGCGCCAGCTTGGCGACGTTCTTTTCCACCACCGCGACGGGCATCGCCCAGTCCAGCGTCGTACGCTCGTCATGGGTGTAGCTGGTGGCGACCTTTTCCGCTTCGGTCAGATCGACCGGAGCACTGACCGAGCCGGAAGCCCCATAGGCCAGGCGGCAGAATTCCAGCTTCTTGATCGCCGAATGGGTGCTGCCGGTGATGAGGTCATCCATCGGGCGGCGTTCGTTTTCGCTCATGCCGGGCCGGATCATTTCCAGCGCGCTGCGGGTCGCGCCGACCGGCGAGATGATGTCGTGGCAGATCTTGCTGGCCATGATCGCGGCAAGTTCGAGATCGCTGGGGGGCGTAAAGCTCATGGCAGGTCTTCTCCGGCGGCCTTGATTCGCGCTAGCGTCCTTGCCTAGCTAAAGGCAGAGACGATCCTTGTGAAGCCGTAGGACATGGCCGTTGTGACGCCCCTCCCCCCCGTGGACGCCGCCAGCTGGTCCAGGCTGTCGGACGTTTTGAGCGAACTTGCCCTGTCCGCAGGAGCATTGATCGAAGAAATTGCCGCCAAGGGCTTCGACCTGACCGAAAAGGACGATGGTTCGCCGGCAACCACCGCCGACACCTCTGCCGAGGCCCTGATCACGGCCGGATTGTCTGAGGCCTTCCCCGGCATTCAGATCATCGGCGAGGAAGCCGTCTCGCGCGGCGGCCCCGGCCCGGTCGGCGGGGTCTTCTTTCTCGTCGACCCGCTGGACGGCACGCGCGAATTTTTGAAGCGCAACGGCAATTACACCGTCAACATCGCGCTGATCAGCGATCACCTGCCCGTTGCCGGCGTCGTCTATGCTCCGGCTCTCGGACGTCTTTTCGTCACCACCGGACCGGATGAGGCGGTGGAGATCGCCATCGCCGCCGGCGAGCGCTGCGACATCGCCGAGGCCATCGCCAAGGGCAAGGTTCTGAAAACCGCCGCCGTCCCGGAAGGCACGCCCCAGCGCGCGCTCATTTCGCAAAGCCATGCCGATCCCGAAACGCTCGCCTATCTGAAGAGCAAGGGCTGCGCCTCGATCGCCGTCGGCTCGTCTTTCAAGTTCTGCATGATCGCCGCCGGCGAAGCCGATCTCTACCCGCGCTTTGGCCCGACCAGCGCCTGGGACACCGCCGCGGGACAGGCCATCCTGGAACAGGCCGGCGGCTCGGTCTGGGATGAGGACGGAAGACGCCTGTCCTATGCGCGCGCCGCCGACACGCCTTTCGGCTACACGCTGAAGAACCCGGCCTTCATCGCCCATGCCTCGAAGGATGTTCCGGCTTTCGACGTGCATCGCTCCTGAAAGGGCTCAGAAAGGAAGGCGTGCGGCGATGTCCGGCCAGTTTCGCTCCGCCCCTTCGATGAACTGCATCGGGTCGAGCAAGAAAACGTGCCGGTTGGCCGGCGAATAGAACAGATAGACCCGTTCGTTGCGCACCACGAACAGGCGCGGATCGCCTTCGGCGGCATAACCGCGCGCCGCCGCGACCGGGTCGTGCCCGCCATAGGCTGGCGCATAGAATTCCGGATCGGCCCGGAAGATGATGAGATTGCCCTCATTGGCAAAGCGCCAGACGATGTCCTGCCAGACGAGAAGGTGTGCGTCGTCGCCCTCGCGCGCCGTCTGGTCGGTCAGATAGGCGATCGGGTCGTAGCCATGGATCGCAAGGCCGCGCCATGGGTCGCGCACGATCTCGAAGGGCGACAGGGCCTTGGCCGGCCCGGAAAGGGTCAGCACCGCGCCGAGCATCAGCGCCGTCAGGCCTGCCTGCAACCAATCCTTAAACATAACCCGACCACATTGGTGTCCGATGAAGGTCTCGCGCCAGCCATTCTGGCGCATGGGGACTGCAAAAACCGTTAAGGAGAAAGCCATGCTGCGTCGCCTTGGCCTTCTTGCCGCCGTGATGATGATCGCCCTCGCCGCCGCGGGCCCGGCCCGCGCCCAGCGTCTGGACGGCCCGGACTCGACCTATTCCGGTCAGGAAATCATCGATGCCGGCCACATCTTCTTCGGCCGCCTGACCCAAGGCTTCGCCCAGGCGGTGGAGCGCCTCGTCAGCCAGTATGGCCAGCCCAACGGCTACATCCTCGGCGAGGAAGGTTCCGGCGCCTTCATTGGCGGCCTGCGTTATGGCGAAGGCCTTCTCTACACCCGCAACGCCGGCAACCACCGTGTCTACTGGCAGGGGCCGTCGATCGGCTTTGACGCCGGAGGCGAAGGCACGCGCACCATGATCCTCGTCTACAATCTTCCCGCCGTCGAAGCGCTCTTCCAGCGCTATCCCGGCGCCTCCGGCTCGGCTTTCGTCATCGGCGGCGTCTCGGTCAGCGCGGTCGAGAACGCCGGCACGACGCTGGCCCCGATCCGCACCGGCCTAGGCGCACGGCTCGGGCTCAATGTCGGCTATCTGAAGTTCACCCGTGAGCCGACCTGGAACCCGTTCTGAGACGGCACCGGGCCCTCACAGCCTTCCTTTTGCAGCAAGCCTCGCTTAAGACGGTGTGCGGCGCATCCTGAGATCGAAGCGCCCGGAGGCATGGCGTGTCGATCGAAACCATCCTGACCTTCGCTGTCGGCTTTCTGACCGCAGCCCTGATCGGTTTGCTGATCCTCAAGGCCGTGGCCGGTCGGGCGCGCCGGCTGGAACGACGCAATCTGGAAGCCATGCGTCCATCCTCCCTGATCGCGCTGGAAAGCGAAGTCGCGGCCGAACGTGCCCGCGCCGCTCAGGAAGCGCGCCGCCTGGAACGCGACATCGAGCAGCGCCGCGCCCGCGAAGGCGAAGCGCGCCTGATCGCCGACCGCGTCACGACACGCCTGCGCATTGCCGAAAGCGAACTGACCGACGCCCGCCAGACGATTGCCGATCTGGAAGACCGGCTGGTCGGCGAAACGACCCGGGCCACCTCCACCGAGGGCGCCCTCGCCCGTGCACAGGACGATGTCAGGCGCATCGAGGAAGCGCTTTATGAGACGCGCCGCCTTGCCGATGAGCGTGAACTGGAACTGTCGCGCGCCAGGGACGAGATGCAGGGCCTGCGGACCACCCTCGCCCTGCATGCGGATACACATTCCGGCGACAGCGGCGAAGAACATGGCGAAGACAGTGAGAACACCCTTCTCGACGCCATGCGCAGCTCGCTCGACGCCTATCGTGCAGAACTGAAACGACTCTCTGGCGAACGCGACAGTCTCAAGGCCGCCCTTGAAGCCGCCGGAGAGACGATAGACACCCCCTCCCGGGATCCGGGCGACACCACCGGCGTGATCGAAGCCCTCAACACCGTGTCGCTGGCCGTCACCGCCCGCGCCCTCGCCGACCCTGAAAAGGGTGAGGCTCTCCGGCAGATGATCCAAAGCGCCGAAGGCGAAACGCCGCTGCTGCAAGGCCTGAAAGCTCTCGCAGCGCCCGCAGGCGAAAAGCCCAAGGCTTCGGCCGGGAAGCGCCGCTCCACCCGAACGCGCACCGCCAAGCCGGCATCCGCATCCAGGCGAGCCGGCAAGGCCGCGAATGGCCGCTCTGACAAAGAAACCCCGGACAATGCGGATGAGGCACAGGCCTCCGAGCGCCCGCATCTGCCCAAGGCGGCAAGCGACGACCTCAAGGTGCTGTAAGGTCTGGCAAACGCACGCAGCGCAGTGCACAAGCAGCCGGGTCAGACTTTTTCCTTAAGACATTCTTCTTGTCCGCGCCTTTGCGGATGGGCGTCGCCCCGATACTGAAGCCGGCGAATCTATGAGAAGAATCTTATGTCATTGTTCGGTGGCGATCCGGCATGACCTGTTTCCTCCCCTCCATACGGCGGCCTTCACGGGTCGCCGTTTTCTTCTCTCGGTTTTGAGAGCGCAGGAGGGTGATCAACCGCCAACTTCGACCGGCTTGCCCTCATCGTCGAGCACCACGCCGACGAAGCGGCGCACCTCGGCCCGTTTGATCTCACGCGGTTCGGGGCCGAAATAGCCCGGTGTGCGCACGAAGGGACGCGGATTGAGGATGCAGTCGGCAATGCGGTCGTAAAGCGAGCGCGCCGAGACCGGCTTCCTGAGGAAATGATTGACGCCAAGCTGCATGGCTTCCTGAATGCGCCGGCGCTCCGAATGGCCCGAGACCATGATGATCGGCACATAGGGCTGGGAAAAGCTGGGCGTGCGGATCATCCGCACCATTTCCGCACCGTCGAGCACCGGCATCACCCAGTCGACCACCACGACATCCGGGGCATTCATCTCGATCTTCTCGATGCCATCGACGCCGTCCTCGGCCTCCAGGACGGTGCGCGCGCCGAAACTCCGCAACATCGTGGTGATGATGCGGCGCATATAGGCGGAATCATCGACAACGATGATCGAAATGTCGTGCAGCGAGAGCGTCATGCCACCTCGTCACAATTTTTACGCGTTCTATCACCTGCGCATTGACCTCAGGTTAATGGTTGCAGATCGGTCATTCTTTCCATTTTAGAACAGATGATCTTCCTCTTATGCCGCTTGACCCAGAGTGGCGCTTGCCTACCCTGAGGCCATATTGGCCAGGATAGGCCGGACATGCCGGGGAGATGCAAACCATGCCGACGCCACCCATGACCGCAAAGACCGTCGAGGCCCATGGCCTTGCCTATGATGGCGCGCTGCACGCTTTCCTTGTTTCCGAAGCCCTGCCGGAAACCGGCATTGGAGAAGAGGCCTTCTTCCGGGCACTGGCCGCTGCGGTTGCGGAGCTTGGGCCGGAAAACGCCGCCCTTCTTGCCGAACGCGACCGCCTCCAGGCCGCCATCGACGCCTGGCACCGCGAGCATCGCGGCAAACCCATCGACCAGAACGCCTATCAGGCCTTCCTGCAGGATATCGGCTATCTCGTCGCAGAAGGCGACGACTTCACCATCGACACGCAGCATGTCGATGCCGAGATCGCGACCATCCCCGGCCCCCAGCTTGTCGTGCCGGTGATGAACGCCCGCTACGCGCTGAATGCTGCGAATGCCCGCTGGGGCTCGCTCTATNNCTCTATGACGCGCTCTACGGCACCGATGCGATCCCGGAGGAGGACGGTGCGCAGCGCAGCGGCGCCTATAATCCCTTGCGCGGCGACAAAGTCATCGCCTGGGGCCGCGCCTTTCTCGACCGTTCCGTGCCGCTGCAAGGCGCCAGCCATGCCGATGTGCACCGATACCGGATCGAGGCCGATGCGCTCGTCGCCGATCTCGTCGCCGGCGGCACGGCCCGGCTGGCAGACCCGAAGGCCCTTTCCGGCTGGCGCGGCGAGGCGAGCGCCCCCGAAGCGGTTCTTCTGAACAACAACGCGCTTCACATCGAGATCGTCATCAATGCCGGGCATCCGATCGGGCGCGGCGACGCGGCGCATGTCGCCGACATCGTGCTGGAATCGGCGATCTCGACCATCATGGACTGCGAGGATTCGATTGCCGCCGTCGACGGGGCGGACAAGACGCTCGTCTACCGCAACTGGCTCGGCCTGATGAAAGGTGATCTGGAAGATCGCTTCGACAAGGGCGGGCGCACGGTCATCCGCCGGCTGGCTGCCGACCGCGTCTACACCGCTCCGGGCGGCGCGGCCCTCACCCTTCCCGGCCGCTCCCTGATGCTGGTGCGCAATGTCGGTCACCTGATGACCAACCCCGCAATCCTCGACCGCGACGGCAACGAGGTGCCGGAGGGCATCATGGACGCCATGATGACGGCGCTGATCGCTCTGCACGACATCGGTCCGAATGGCCGCCGCGCCAATTCGGTCAAGGGTTCTATGTACGTGGTGAAGCCCAAGATGCAC
>JAGRKQ010000175.1:0-3495 GCA_020442235.1 Hyphomicrobiaceae bacterium
GTGTGGGTCTGGTCGGAATCGCAGCGATAGGTGCGGCCCGGCATGACGACGCGGATCGGCGGCTTCTGGGACAGCATCGTCCTGATCTGCACCGGTGAGGTGTGGGTGCGCAGCAAGAGCCGCTCGCCATCGTCCTTCTCGTTGAAAAAGAAGGTGTCGTGCATCTCGCGCGCCGGATGGCCCTCGGGGAAATTCAGCGCGGTGAAATTGTAAAAATCCGTCTCGATGTCCGGCCCTTCGGCAATGGCAAAGCCCATGTCGCCGAAAATCTGGGTGATCTCGTCGATCACCTGGCTGATCGGATGGACGCGCCCTTCGGCGAGCGGCCCGGAAAACACCGGAAGCGTCACGTCGAGCGTTTCGGAGGCAAGGCGCGTTTCCAGCGCGGCCGCCTTGAGATCGCCCTTGCGGGCAGAAATCGCCGCCGTCACGCGGTCGCGCAACCCGTTGATCGCCGGGCCCATGAGCTTGCGCTCTTCCGGGCTCATCGCGCCAAGCGTCTTCAGCTTTTCCGAGATCGAGCCCTTCTTGCCGAGGCTCGCCACGCGCACCGCTTCCAGCGCCGCTTCGTCGGCAGCTTCGCCAATGGACGCCAGAATGCCCGCTTCGAGGGCTTCAAGGTCTGCGGGAAGGGCTTCGCTCATGTCGGGGTCCAGCTTGTGTCAATACGGCTCGCGCCGCGTTCTAAGGCGCGCCACGCCGCTTGCCAAGCCATGCCCCCTATTGGACCGATTGGCGTGGCGTGAAAAGTCGTTTACAATTTGTGCAATGCAACATGATTTGCCGGGGGCAAGGGAATGGACGGCACGATCATCACGGTGGCCCAGCAGAAGGGCGGTTCGGGCAAGACGACGCTGGCGGCGCATCTCGCGGTCGCCCTGTCGATCCTTGGCAAGAAGCGCGTGGCGCTGGTTGATGTCGACCCGCAGGGCTCGCTCGGCGAGTGGTTCGAGCGGCGCGAGGAGATGCTGGGCGAGGCCGCCGGCAATATGGGGTTCCGCACGGCGTCGGGCTGGGGGTCGCGGCGCGAGGCGCGTGCGCTGGCCCGCGATTATGACGCCGTCATCGTCGACACACCGCCGAAGGTCGATTCGGAGGCCCGGCCCGGCATCGAGGCGGCAAAGCTCGTCCTGGTGCCGATCCAGCCGACGCCGGTCGACCTGTGGGCCTGCCGGGGCATCCTCGATCTCACCGCCCGCGAAAGGGTGGAAACCCTGCTCGTTCTCAACCGCGTGCCGCCGCGTGCGCGCCTCACCGAGGACATGGTCGCGGGGCTGAAGGAACTCGGCGCCACGACCACGGCGACGCGGCTTGGCAACCGCACCGGCTTTGCCGCCTCGATGGGCGAAGGGCGCACGGTGCTGGAAAGCGACCCGACCAGCCGTTCGGCGGAGGAAGTGCGCGCGCTTTACGCCGAGATCGCCGCAAAACTCTGAAGCCGGCACGCCCGCGAGTCGGTCGCAGCTTCACACAGCAACAACCGCAAACAACAAAAGGCCGTGCCCAGGGCACGGCCTTTTCTTTTGTCCTTGCCGGCAAAGCCTGCCGGCGCGGTGCTGGCTCAGTTGAGCGCGGCGCGCGCCTGGTTCACCAGCGCGCCGAAAGCTTCGGGCTGGTGGATGGCGATGTCGGAGAGCACCTTGCGGTCGACCTCGATGCCGGCCTTGGTCAGGCCGTCCATGAAGCGGGCATAGGTCATCTCGTTGCCGGAATGCTGGCGCACGGCGGCGTTGATGCGCTGGATCCACAGACCGCGGAAGGTGCGCTTCTTGGCGCGGCGGTCGCGGTAGGCATACTGGCCGGCCTTCTCGACGGCCTGCTTGGCGGTGCGGATGGTGTTCTTGCGGCGGCCATAATAGCCCTTGGCAGCCTTGAGAACCTTCTTGTGGCGAGCATGGGACGTAACGCCCCGTTTCACACGGCTCATGATGTCACCTCGAAAACTGGTTCAGCGGGCGTAAGGAAGGAAGTACTGCTTCACAACCTTCGCGTCCTGATCGGCGAGAACCATGGTCCCGCGGGCGCTGCGGATGAACTTGGTCGTCCGCTTGATCATGCCGTGGCGTTTGCCGGCCTGGCCAACCTTCACCTTACCGGTGCCGGTGACCTTGAAGCGCTTCTTGGCGCCTGACTTGGTCTTCATCTTGGGCATTTGGCTCGTCTCTTTCAGGTTGCGGACGGGCGTCATCCGTTACCGGATCGCAAGGCCCATCCTTGTTGGTTTGAGCGTCGCGGACGATCACGGCATGCCCTTGTTCAGCCGGACCGTCCCTTTTTTGGACCGGCGGTCTATACTAGCTGGCGGCCCGCCTTGCAAGCACCGCGCGCCCGGCAAAGTCCGGCACGGGAAAGCCCTTCGCCGCACCACGCGCGGCAAGGCGCGCCTCGCCCATCAGCGTCCAGACGCTGATCGGGCCGGGATTGATGTGCAGCACGAGGTCGCCATCCTCGAGCACGGTCCTGGCGCCGAAGCGGGCGGCAACCGCCTTCAAGGGCTCGTTGCCCGGCAGCGAAATCAGCACGACATCGCTGACGAAGCGGTTGGCGGCCAGCTTCAGCGTCTTCTTGAGCAGCTGCGTGCCGATGCCGCGCCGCTGATAGGCGCTCTCGACGGTGAGCGACACCTCGGCCGGGCGGGTGGTGAGCCCCGCGCCCGCAGGCGGATAAAGCTCCGCAACGCCGCGCAGAACGCCGTCGACATAGGCGCCGACGCGCGGCGCGGTCGGATCGAGATCGTCGACCACCGCCGAAACGCCGTCATCGCCCAGCGTGCGGCAGAACCGGCGGCGGCGATCCTCAGTGTTGAGGCGCAGAAGATGCGCCTTGAAATCTTCACGCGATCCAGGCGCCAGAAGCGCATAGTCCGGCGATCTGGCGGCTCTTTCAGCCTGATGTTCGGGTCCGGCTCGGAACGCGTTTTCGACCAGTCGAAGATGCGTATTCATTGGAAGACACCTTTTCTCACAGTTATCCTGCGAGCGTCTCCCTCCCTTAGATGCTGCTAATGTTGCAGCGCATCATGAAGGAAATATGGCCGCAAAAAGAAAATGCGCAAGGGCCGTCTTTCCAGACCCCATGTTTGCGAAAACCAGCCATGCAATCATGCTGCAATGCAAAAAAATCAGTCAAAAAACGGCCCGACAGGGTCATTTCCGTTTACCTGGCGTTAAATTTTCAACCGAAGCGGAATGACATCCCCTTTCAACAGGGCATGAAAAAGGGGCGCATCCGCGCCCCTTCTCAATCCGGCGAGCCGAAGCTTGCCCGGGAATCAATCGTCGTCGCCCTCGTCGTCGGGCATTTCGACTTCCTCGGCTTCCTCGCCCTTCTTGACGAGCTTGCCGACGAATTGCGGCTGGACGGCCAGCACCATCATCATCTGACGGCCTTCCAGGCGCGGCATCTGTTCGACCTTGGCAAAGTCCATGGTCTGCTCGCGCACGCGGTTGAGCACGGCGAGGCCAAGATCCTGATGCGCCATCTCGCGGCCGCGGA
>JAGRKQ010000175.1:3557-6042 GCA_020442235.1 Hyphomicrobiaceae bacterium
TGCGTGTCGATGTTCGGACGCATCTTGATCTCTTTGATCTCGACGGTCTTCTGCTTCTTGCGGGCTTCGGACGCCTTCTTCTGCTGCTGATACTTGAAGCGCCCGTAATCGAGCAGCTTGCAGACAGGGGGCGTGGAATTGGGGGCGATTTCCACGAGGTCGAGACCGGCTTCGGCAGCCAGATCCAGGGCCTCCTCGATGGAAAGGGAGCCGAGGTTTTCCCCCTCGGCATCAATGAGCTGGACGCGCGGAACGCGGATCTCCTGATTGACGCGCGGGCCTTCCTTGGTCGGCGGCGGCGCTCTGAATGGACGGCGAATGGTCGTTCTCTCCCGTTGTTGCACTCCTGACACCGGGGCGGCCAAGCAAAAAAGCCGCTTTTCACGCGGCGTCAGGTCCAGTGAAAATCGGTGTTTCGGGCCCTAATGTCAACGTCCGGCAAGGCGCTCATAGATCGCCAGCGTGGCGTCGGTCATGCGCTTCAGGGCAAATGCGCCGGTGACATGCGCGCGGGCGCGCCGGGTCAGCGCCTCCCGCGCGGGCGCATCGAGGGCCAGAAGCGCGGCCAGGGCCTGCGCCGTCTCGCCGGCATCGCCCGGTTTCACCCGGTAGCCGGTGCGCTCTTCCTCACGGACTTCGGGTGGGGCCAGAACCGTCTCGGGCACAGCCCCAAGGTCGGAGACGACGACCGGCGTGCCGGAGGCCTGCGCTTCCACGGCAGCGCGGCCGAAAGCCTCCGGCTCGATGGAGGCAACGATCGCCACATCAGCCAGCGCGAAGGCTGCCGGAACATCGGCGCAATGGCCCACGCGCAACACCTGGTCGCCAACCCCAAGCCGGGTGGCCAGCGTGTCGAGCCCCTGGGCATAATTCTCGCGCCCCTGCGCATCGCCGGCGAGCACCAGCACGGGCTTCACCGCCTTGTCGGGAAGGGCGGCAAGGGCGCGGATCGCAACCCCCTGCCCCTTCCAGCGCGTCAGCCGGGCCATGTGCAGAATAACGGGCTGTCGCGGCGGCAGATTCCATGCCCGGCGCAGCGCCTCCATGCGTTCGGCACTGACGGCGCCTTCCGCAAAGGCGGAAAAATCCGTGCCGCGGGCGATCACCGTGATCCGGTTGCGGGCGAAAGGGTGACGGCCGGCAACGACGCGGGCCGTATAGTGCGAATTGGCGATCACCGCCTCACCGCGCGCCATGACGGAATTGTAGAGCCCCTTCAGCCAGCCCTTCTGATTGTAGATGCCGTGATAGGTGGTGACGAAACGGGCCCCAGAAAGCCATGCCGCCAGCAGCGCCGACCAGGCCGGCGCGCGGCTTCTGGCGTGCAGGATGTGCGCGCCTTCCGCGCGGGCCAGACGGGCAAGCGCGAAGGCGTTGGCAAGCATCTTCGCCGGGTTCTTGGTCTCCAGCGGCAGCCTGACATGGCGCGCGCCGGCGGCCTCCAGCGCGGCGACCATGCGCCCGCCAGCGCTGGCGACGATGGCGCGGTGGCCGCGCTCGACCAGTGCGCCGGCAACATCGAGAGTGGTCTGTTCCGCTCCGCCCGTTTCCAGCGCAGGGATCACCTGAAGCACCGTCAGCGGGCGGGCCTCGGCTTCCGTTTCGGCGGCGTCTGTGGAATGAACCGGGGCGGACATGGCTGAAGGGCGCGCCTCATGATCCGGGTGCAAGGCCTGCCGGCCCAAGGATGAGAAGGAGCTTTAGAGTGAGCGAGGCCGAGCCGCAATGGCGCACCGTCGGCGACGACGCGCGCCGCATCGCCATCCGCAAACGCGCTGGGGCCGGACCCGGCCTCTTCTGGCTCGGCGGTTTCCGCTCCGACATGATCGGCACCAAGGCCGAGGCGCTCGACGCGCTCGCCGCCCGCAAGGGCCTTGCCTGCACGCGCTTCGACTATTCCGGCCATGGCGAATCGGAAGGCGCCTTCACCGATGGCACCATCGGGCGCTGGCTTGAGGACGCCGTTGCCGTCTTTCGCGCCGAAACCGCCGGCCCGCAGGTCGTCGTCGGCTCGTCGATGGGTGGATGGATCGCGCTGCTTCTGGCAAGGACGCTGCTCGCCGCCGGCGAAGGCGACCGGCTGAAGGCGCTCGTCCTCATCGCCCCGGCGCCCGATTTCACCGAAGAGCTGATGTGGGCGAATTTCGGCCCCGCCGAGCGTGACAGGCTGGAAACCGAAGGTGTCCTTCTGCTGCCGAACGAATATGGGGACGAACCGACGCCGATCACCCGCGCCCTCATCGAGGATGGCCGCAATCACCTCGTCCTCGGCGAGCCGATCGAGACCGGCTGCCCGGTGCACATCCTGCAAGGCGTGCGCGATCCGGACGTGCCCTATGCCCATGCGCTGCGGCTGGTGGACGGGCTTGCCGGCGAGGATGTCGTCGTCACCCTCATCAAGGACGGCGATCACCGGCTGTCGCGGCCGGAGGATCTGGAGCGGCTCTCAGCCATTGTCAGCGATCTCGTCGGCTGAACCTTCCCC
>JAGRKQ010000175.1:6101-7752 GCA_020442235.1 Hyphomicrobiaceae bacterium
CCGCGCGCGCGCGCCTTGTCGAAGGTCAGCTGGCGCACCTCTTCGCGCAGGGAGGCATCGAGCCGCGAAAAGGGCTCGTCGAGCAAAAGCGCATGCGGCGCGGCGAGCAGCGTTCTTTGCAGGGCAACGCGCGCCGCCTGACCGCCCGAAAGCGTTGCCGGATCGCGCGGACCGAAGCCGGAAAGCCCCACCTCGCCCAGAGCCGCCTCGATGACGGCGCGCCGCGCCGCGCCGGTCCGCGCCGTCTCGCGGGCAAGCGCGATCGCCAGATTGCCGGCGACCGAAAGATGCGGAAAAAGAAGCGCATCCTGAAACAGGATGCCGACCCGGCGCATCGACGGCGCCAGCGCAAGAAGATCCCGGCCGGCAAGCGTCACGCGCCCCCTGGCCGTAAAGGCCGGGTCGAGCGATCCGGCAATCAGCGCCAGAAGCGTCGACTTGCCCGAGCCCGAAGGCCCCATCACCGTCGTCACGCTGCCGGGTTCGATGGCGGCGGAAAGGCGCACAAGCGTGCGTTCGCCAAGGCGGATGGAAACCGCATCGAGGCACAATGGACCGTGCCGGGCGTCGTTCGTGCCGGTGTCGCTCATGCCGTCATCCCCCGGCGGTTCCTGAACAGAAGCCCCGGCAAGACGAGCGCCAGGGCAAAGCCGAGGAAGGGCAGAAGCGCCTGAAGCAGCGCCGCCGCGCCGAGAAGGCGCCGGTCGCCGCCCGAACTCAGGGCCAGCGTCTCGGTGGTGATCGTCTGGATGCGCCCTGCCCCGATCATCAGGGTTGGCAGATACTGGCCGATGGAAACGGCAAGGCCGATGGCAAAGGCGGTCAAGAGCGGCGCCGTCAGGAGCGGCAGGCGCACGCGCAAAAGACGGCGCAGGGGCGTCAGGCCAAGGCTGGCCGCCGTCGTGTCGAAGCGCGGATCGACGCGTCGCCAGGGCCCGGCCAGCGACAGATAGACGTAAGGCAAGACAAAAAGCAGATGCACGGCGGCAACGCCCAGGAGCGTTCCATCAAGATGCAGGACGATGGCGAGGATCTGAAGACCGAACAGGAAGGCGACCTGCGGCACCAGCAGCGGCAGATAGAGCACGACGAGCCCGCGGCTGGAGAGGCTCTTCATGCCGCGCGTCGTCTCGAAGGCAAGACACAGCACCACCAGCACCAGCGCCGCCATGCTCGCCAGCCCCGCGATCAGCAGCGTCGGCACGAGGCTTTCATCGAGGCTGGCCGCAAAGCGCTGCCAGGCGGCGAGCGTGAAGCGGACCGGCAGGGCCTCGGGAAACCGCCAGGGGCCGGAAACCGACCACAAGGCCAGCGCCAGAAGACCGCCACCAACGCTGAGGACCGGCAGCAGGCCAAGGCCGAGGGCAAGCGCGCGCAAGCCGCCATCGCGATGAAAACGCCGCCCCGACATTGCCGCCCGGCGCCAGAGCGCCGCCATGAGACGCTCGCCCGCCATCCAGCAAAGGCCGGCGAACGCCGTCAGCGCCAGCTGCACCAGCGCGGCGGCGGCAGCCACCTGCCTCTGGCCGAGATCGGGGTCCTGCGCCCACTCCAGGATGCGCAGGGAAAAGGGCGGCGGGGTCGTCGGCCCAAGCACGAGGGCAACATCGACCTGCGCACTCGCATAAGCGATGACGGCAAAGACCGGCAG
>JAGRKQ010000176.1 GCA_020442235.1 Hyphomicrobiaceae bacterium
GAAGTGATGAACGTCATCGGCGACGTTTCCGGCCGCATGTGCCTGCTGCTCGACGACATCGTCGATTCCGGTGGCACGCTGTGCAACGCCGCCGAGGCGCTGCTCGCCAAGGGCGCGACGGGCGTTGCCGCCTACATCACCCACGGCGTTCTGTCCGGGGGCGCTGTGGCGCGCATCTCCTCCTCGCGCCTCTCCGAACTCGTGATCACCGATTCGATCGAGCCGACAGAAGCGGTTCTGGCCGCTCCGAACATCCGCGTGATCTCGGTCGCCCCGCTTCTCGGCAAGGCGATCCGCAACACCGCGCTGGAACAGTCGGTCTCCAGCCTCTTCGACTGAGGCTCAGGCAAGCCCCGAGAGCTTGGCGAACGCTCCGAGCACCGCCCCGGCGCCGATGACGGCCAGAACCGGCGCGCGCAGCGCAAACACCAGCACGAAGGACAGCGCCGCGATTGCCAGCGCGGGCACATCGAGGCTTTGCGGCAAAGGCAAGGGAACGGCGATCAGACCGCTCCCCTCCCCCACCTCTGCAAAAAGGACGTGGACGGCAAACCACAGCGCCAGATTGGCGATGACGCCGACGACCGCCGCCGTCACCCCTGAGAGCGCCGCCGATAGGCGCGGGCGCGCCCCGAGCCCTTCCACATAGGGTGCGCCAAGGAAGATCCACAGGAAGCAGGGCACGAAGGTCACCCACAGCGTGACCCCTGCCCCGAGGACGCCGGCCAGCATCGGATCGAGGCCGCCAGGCGCATTGTGGGCGGCGACAAACCCGACAAAGACAAGCACGAGGATCAGCGGCCCCGGTGTTGTCTCGGCAAGCCCGAGCCCGGCCAGCATGTCGGCCGCCGAAAGCCAGTGATAGGTCGAGACGACCACCTGCGCGACATAGGCAAGGACCGCATAGGCCCCGCCGAACGTGATGATCGCCGTCCAGGAAAAGAATGTCGCCTCGCGGGCAAAGAGGCTTTCCGGCCCGAGCGCCAGAACCAGCCCGGCGACCGGCAGGGCCCAGAGCCCGCCCCACAGCAGAAGCGTCGGCAGCACATGAGCGTGGCCGATTGTCTCAACCGGCATGCCCGCCCTGGCGCTGTCCTGCCGGAAAAAGATCGCACCGGCGAGCGCCGCCATGAGGATGATCAGCGGGAACGGCACGGCAAAGACGAAGATCGCCACGAAGGACAAAAACGCCACCGCATGCGCGGCAGGCTGTTTCAGCGCCCGGCGCGCCACCTTGACCAGCGCTTCGGCGACAATCGCCAGCACCGCCGCCTTGATGCCGAAGAAAAGACCCGCGACCAGCGGCACCTCGCCGAGCGTTACATACAGCGCCGAAAAGGCGATGAGCACGAAGAACCCCGGCAGGATGAACAACAACCCGGCGAGAAGCCCCCCGGCAACACCCCGAAGGAGCCAGCCGGCATAGGCCGCAAGCTGCATCGCCTCCGGCCCCGGCAGCAGCATGCAGTAATTGAGCGCCCGCAGGAATCGCGCTTCGTCGAGCCAGCCGCGCTCTTCCACGATCACCCGGTGCATGAGCGCGATCTGGCCGGCCGGCCCGCCAAAGGACAACAGGCCGATGGCGCCGAAGGCCTTCCAGAGTTCGATCCAGGAAGGCGAAGAGCGGGAATGGGAGGGATTGGACATGGTCTCTTCTCACCCTTGTGCCGAGCCCGGCAGCAGCGGGACGGTGGGATATCCCGCCTCAAGCCAGGCCTCGAACCCGCCTTGCAGAAACACCGCGCCAGAACCTTCCCGCGCCAGGATCGTGGCGCAGGTCCGGCCCACCTCATGACCATGCACGCAGAACACGACAGTCCTGCAACCGGCGAAGGATGGCGCCCAGACGTCGGCGCGTTCGGGAAGCGCGCGCAGGGCAAAAGCCATCGTCCGCCCACTCTCCAGCCGCGCGGCCTCCCGCCGGACATCGATCACGACGGGCGGCGTATCGGTATCAATTGCCTGAAAAAGCTCGGCAACGGTCATCATCCCGGTCATTCCATCCTCCTTCGACGCAAGGTCGATGAAGCGGAACTTGGACCGGGCGCATGGCTTGCGGTCTTGACCGGGGCGTCCACCTTGCCCCGCATCGTCTCTAGCGGGCGGCACAAAATCGCGCAAGGCCTTTGCATTCCGGGGCTCTTCGGCGTATAGACCGCCGGTCGCTGACGGACCCCCCTGGAGGCACCCGGCGACCGCACCGTCCATGGGCGGACGGATGCGCGCATCAACGCAAATTCGGAGTGCATCATGCGCCAGAGCTATGAGCTGAAGGCGACGCGCCGTGATCGGGTCGGCAAGGGGGCCGCTCGTGCCGTGCGTCGTGAAGGCCTGACCCCTGCCGTCATTTACGGCGACAAGAAGGATCCCCTGCCGATCTCCGTGTCTTCCAAGGAAGTCACGATGAAGATCTATGGCGGCGGCTTCCTCACCCACGTTGCGACGATCGACGTCGACGGCGAGAAGATCAAGGTGATCCCGCGCGACTACCAGCTGGATGTCGTCAAGGACTTCCCGCTGCACATCGACTTCCTGCGCGTGTCCGATTCCTCGGTCCTGACCGTCATGGTGCCGGTGCACTTCGTCAATCAGGAAAAGTCTCCGGGCATCAAGCGCGGCGGCGTTCTCAACGTCGTGCGCCACGAAGTCGAGCTTGAGGTCAATGCCGCCAACATCCCCGACAGCCTCGAGATCGACCTGACGGGCCTGGAGCTGGGCGACGGTGTGCACATTTCGCATGTGAAGCTGCCGGAAGGCGCCGCGCCGACCATCACCGACCGCGATTTC
>JAGRKQ010000018.1:0-5492 GCA_020442235.1 Hyphomicrobiaceae bacterium
TTGCCGGTGCCGTGATAGCCCTGGACCATGACGCGGCGATTGTGGGCAAAGCCGGCCAGAATCGCCATCGTCGTCTGCGGATCGAAAAGATAGTCGGGGTCGATCTCCGGCACATGATCGTTCGGCGCGCTGAATCCCGGCACCTTGAGTTCGCTGTCGATGCCGAAGGCGTCGCGCACGGCGATCTTCACGTCGGGCAGGACTTGGGTGACGTCCATTCTGGGCTCTCTTCTTGTGGTCTCGTTCGCGGGCGCCGTGCGCCACAGGGGACGAGTGGTAAAGGCGGGATCGCCGCGGCTCAAGCCTTCTTGGTGAAACCGGCGGCTTTCAGTGTGGCATAGGCCTGAATGATGTCGCGCAGCCGGTCCTCGTGGCTGCGGTCGCCGCCATTGGCATCGGGGTGATGGCGCTTGACGAGATCCTTGTAGCGCCGGCGGATGTCGTCGGCACTGGTCTCGTGATCGAGGCCAAGCGTCTCGAAGGCGGCGCGCGCGGCATTGCCGACGCGGCGCCTGGTGGCCTCGGCCTCGCGTTCGGCCTGGTTGCGCGCGGCGCGGCGCGCGCCCATCAGGTCGAAGGGATCGTCTGGCGGAGCGGACCAGGGATTGCGCGGCGCGCGGCGCCTCGGGGACGTGCCGGCGCCGGCGTTGCCGGGGTTGGTGCCCATCGACCAGGTCGGGCGATGGCCGGTCAACTCGGCCTTGGACCAGGCATCGAGTTCGGCATCGTTCATGCCGGAGAAGTAGTTGTATTTCTTGTTGTAGTCCTGAACGTGCTCGAGGCAGAACTTGTGGTAGCGGCCCTCGCGCCCGCGCCCCATCGGTGCGCGGTGGGTGGCCGCTCGCGCGCAGCCCTCGTGATCGCACACCGGCTCCTGCGGGCGCGCTTCGCGCTCCTCGCCCGGCGTGATCCGGATGCGGTCGAAGATGGGTGAGTCGAGTTTCATTGCGACACTATGCTGCGGGGCGCCGGGGTTGGGAAAGCCCGTGCGGTTTCCTTACCGTCTCAAAGAGCATGGAAGCCTTTCCAATACGGAAAAGGGCCGATAGTGAAAACGCGCCCGCATATTTAAGAGATTGCTTATGAGCATGAAGACCAAGATCGAGGCGAAACTGAAGCTGGCCCTGCGGCCGGAGGCGATCGACGTCGTCGACGAGTCGCATCTGCACGAGGGGCATTCCGGCTGGAGGCCCTCCGGCGAGACGCATTTCCGCGTCTATCTGGTCTGCGACGCCTTTGTCGGCAAGTCCCGGCTGGAGCGGCACCGGATGGTCAACACGCTGCTTTCCGAAGAGCTGGCCGACGGCCTGCATGCGCTGGCGATCCATGCCGCCGCGCCGGGGCAATCCTGAAACCTGCAAGGGACCTCAGGATCAGGCTTCGGCCTTGCCGGGGCGGGCTGTCTTCAAAGGCGTGACCTTGACCTGCGTCAGGCGGTTGCGCTGACGGCGCATCACCTCGAAGCGGAAGCCGTGAAAGGTGAAGGCCTGGCCGGGCGAGGGGATCTGGCGCGCCTCATGGATGACGAGGCCGGCAACGGTCGTTGCCTCTTCGTCCGGCAGACGCCAGTCGAAGGCGCGGTTGAGATCGCGGATCGGCACCGTGCCCTCCACCAGCAGCGAGCCATCGGCTCCGGGACGCACACCGTCGACGACGACGTCGTGCTCGTCGGCAATGTCGCCGACGATTTCTTCCAGAATGTCTTCCAGCGTGATGAGGCCCTGCACCTCGCCATATTCGTCGACGACGAGGGCGATGTGGGCCTTGCGCTTCAGGAAGGCGTTGAGCTGGGCCTGGAGCGGTGTGGTGTCGGGTACGAACCACGGGGTTGAGGCAACGGCCATGACATCGAGCTTGTCGAAATCGCCGCCGGTGGCGTGGATCTGGCGCAGAAGGTCCTTCACGTGGATGACGCCGACGATGTTGTCGGACGTGTCCTTGAATACGGGAAGGCGCGAATAGGGGCTTGCCAGCACCTCGTCGACGATCTTGTCGGCGGGCAGGTCGATGGAGATCATGTGCATCTTGGTGCGGTGGATCATCACATCGGAAACTTCCAGCTCGTGCAGGTCGAGCACGCCGCCGAGGCGGTCGCGGTCGCCCTTTCCGACCGAGCCTTCCATGTGCAAAAGGTCGAGCTGGCCGCGGATTTCCTCATGCGCGGAAAGCACGGCGCGGTCGGCGTCGATGTCGCGGCCGAAGAGGCGCAGCACGAGGCGGATGATGAACTGAACCGCTGCCGTCACCGGGCCGAAGATCGCCACGATGAAGCGCACCGGGCCGGCAACGCCGAGGGCGAAGCGCTCCGGATCGGTGATCGCCAGCGTCTTGGGCAGGACTTCTGAAAAGATCAGCACCAGTGCCGTCATGACGAGGGTCGCGATCGCCACGCCGCCTTCGCCGAAAAGCGACAGGAACAGGCTCGTCGCCAGCGAGGAGGCGAGGATGTTGACGAGGTTGTTGCCGAGCAGCAGCGCGCCGATCAGGCGTTCGCGCATGTCGGTCAGCTTGAGGACGATGCCGGCGGCCTTGTCTCCGCTGGTCTGGCGGGCATGCATGCGAGCGCGGGAGACGGCCGTCAGGGCGGTCTCGGAGCCGGAAAAGAACGCCGACAGGATGAGGAGCAGAAGGATCGCTCCGCCGAAGACGAGAACGGTGTCCGTGAAGATGGCGCTCATGCGGTTGCCAGCGCCGGCAGCGCCGCCTCCTCGGCGAGGAAGCTCTTCAGCACTTCCGCATCCACGCCGGTCTCGATGAAGGACTGGCCGATGCCGCGCGCCAGAATGAAGGTCAGGCGGCCGCGCGAGACCTTCTTGTCCTGCGCCATCAGGCCGGCAAGGCCTTCGGGTGTCGGCAGGTCGCCGTCGATGTCGGCAAGGCGGGTCGGCAGGCCGACTGCAAGAAGGTGCGCCTCGACCCGTTCGGCGGTGGCGGTTTCGGTAAAGCCGAGGCGGGCGGAAAAGCGGAAGGCCTGCGCCATGCCGATGGCCACGCCTTCACCATGCACGAGACGGGTTTCGTCGTAAGAGGTCGCCGCTTCCAGCGCGTGGCCGAAGGTGTGGCCAAGATTGAGCAGCGCACGCTGGCCGGCCTCGCGTTCATCGGCGGCGACGACGCGCGCCTTGGCCCGGCAGGAGGTGGCGATGGCGTGGCGGCGGGCATCGCCCCCGGCAAAGACGCCCGTCCAGTTCTCTTCCAGCCAGGAAAAGAAGGCGGCATCGTCGATGAGGCCGTATTTGGCGATTTCGGCATAGCCGGCGCGCATGTGGCGCTCGGAAAGGGTGTCGAGCACCGTGGTGTCGGCAATCACGAGGCCGGGCTGATGGAAGGCGCCGACGAGATTCTTGCCGAACTCGGTGTTGATGCCGGTCTTGCCGCCGACGGAACTGTCGACCTGGGCCAGAAGCGTCGTCGGCACCTGCACGAAGTCCATGCCGCGGCGGGAAATCGCAGCGGCAAAGCCGGCAAGGTCGCCGATGACGCCGCCGCCGAGGGCGATCACGATGTCGCGCCGTTCCAGCCGGCCGCCGAGGATGGAATCGACCACCGTGGTCAGGCCATGCCAGCTCTTGGAGCGCTCGCCGGCGGGCACGATGGAGGCGAAGCTGTCGACGCCGGAGGCCCTGAGAGCAGCTTCCAGCGCATCGAGATGCAGGCGGGCGACACGCCCGTCCGTGACCACGACGCAGCGCGAGCCGGGATAGAGCGCGGCAATGCGCGGTCCGATGGCGGCAAGGGCGCCATCGCCGATCAGGATGTCGTAGCTGCGTTCGCCCAGCGGCACCGTGACGGTCTCGAAGGGAATGGCGGCGTCGGTCATGGTCATGGCGTGCTTTCACTGGCAAGGCCGGCAAGGGCCTTGAGAATATCACGCACGACGATGTCGTGCGGCCCGTCGCGGCTTTCAATGATGAGATCGGCCTTGCGGTAATTGGGGATGCGCGCTTCCAGAAGGGCGCGCATGACGCTTTCGGGGTCCTTCTGGCGCAACAGCGGGCGGTTGGACTTGCGCCGCACCCGTTTCATCAGGACGTCGAGGCGGGCATCGAGCCAGATCGACAGGCCGCTGGCGGCGATGGCCGCGCGCGTCGTCTCATCCTCGAAGGCGCCGCCGCCGGTCGCCAGAATCTGCGGCCCCTCATCCATCAGCCGGGCGATCACCCGGCGCTCGCCATCGCGGAAATAGGCCTCGCCATGTTCGGCGAAGATTTCCGGGATGCTGCGCGCAGCGGCCTTTTCGATCTCGATGTCGGCATCGCGGAAGGGCAGGGACAGGGTCTCGCCGAGCCGCCGTCCGATGGAGCTCTTGCCGGCGCCCATCATGCCGATCAGCACGATGGAGCGCTTGCCCAGCCAGCTGCGCAGGGCCTGCTTGTCGATCGGTTCGGGCTTGAGGGCGGTGTCGGGCATGTGCGGGGCATGTGTTCGCCAATCGCCCTGACTGTCAAGAAGTGGCGGCGAGAAGGGTTGCAAGAAGGTTTGGATCTGCGTCTTCACCGCTGCGCAGCTTGTGTTTTCGGCCCGCCGCGCCCTATGGTCCGCCAGCCGCGAAGAGCAAGAAAGCCGCTCATCCATGCCGACCACCTTCCGCCTGATTTTCGGTGCGCTCGTCCTTGCCGGGGCGGTCTATGGGGCGATGCTGCTTCTGGCCGAAGTGCCGGCCACGCCGGAGGCGACGGCAATCCGGATCGCGCCGGAACGGTTCCTGACGCCGGAGCCGGCCAACGTTCCAGGATCGTGAAGGCGGAGGGTCAGGATGCGCCTTTCGCGTCAGGTCGAGCCATTCCTGGAAATGATGAGCGTGGAGCGCGGGGCTTCGGCCAATACGCTCGCCGCCTATCGCCGCGATCTTGAGGCCTTTCTTGTCGAGGCCGGCGCGACGCGCAGCCTTGCGACCTTCACGCGCCAGGACATCGAACGGCACATGCAGGGGCTCGCCGCCGAGCACATGGCACCCTCCACTCAGGCGCGGCGGCTTTCGGCGCTGCGCCAGTTCTTCCGCTTTCTCTACAGCGAGGGGCTGATCGCCTCGGATCCGACCGAGATCGTGGCCAGTCCGAAGAAGCGCCGGGCACTGCCGAAAGTCCTCAGCGTCGACGAGGTCGGGCTCCTGCTCGATACGGCGGCGCTGGAAGCGCGGCGCGAGGGGCTTTCCGATGCCGCGCGCCTGAGGGCGCTGCGGCTGACGACGCTTCTGGAACTTCTTTACGCAACCGGCATGCGGGTTTCGGAACTGGTCAGCCTGCCGGCTTCGGCCGCGCGCAGCGAGCGGCCCGGCCTCATCATCCGCGGCAAGGGCGATCGCGAGCGGCTGGTGCCGCTGACGCCGGCGGCGCAGGACACGATGCGCGACTGGGCGGGGCTCATGTCGGCGCGCCGGCGTCAGGGCGCGCGGGCGGGGGCCGCCCCTGCCGCCAGTCCGTTCCTGTTTCCGGCGAGTTCCGCCAGCGGTCATCTCACCCGGCAGGCCTTCGCGCGCGATCTCAAGGATC
>JAGRKQ010000018.1:5553-6348 GCA_020442235.1 Hyphomicrobiaceae bacterium
CATCTTCTGGCCGCCGGGGCGGATCTGCGCTCGGTGCAGACGCTGCTCGGCCACAAGGACATCGCCACGACGCAGATCTACACCCATGTCGTCGACGAGCGGCTGAAGGCGCTGGTGCGCGATGCTCATCCGCTGGCGCGCGAGGACGGCGAATAGGGCCTCGCGCCTTGACAGATCGGGCGCGTCTGGCAAGTGTGCGCCGCCTTTGGGGCAGGTTTTTGCCTGCCGGGAGAGATGTTGATGCGCACCTACCTCGATTTTGAAAAGCCTGTCGCCGATCTGGAAGGCAAGATCCAGGAATTGCGGGCGATCCATGAAGGCGAGGGCGAGGTGGATGTCAGCGCCGAGATCGAGCGTCTGGCCGAAAAGGCAAAATCGACGCTCGCCGATCTCTACACCAAGCTGACCCCGTGGCAGAAGACGCAGGTCGCGCGCCATCCCGACCGGCCGCATTTTTCCGATTACCGCAAGGCGCTGTTCGAGGAATTCGTGCCGCTCAGCGGTGACCGCGCCTTTTCCGACGATGCCGCCATCGAGGGTGGACTTGCCCGGTTCCGCGGGCGGGCGGTCATGGTGCTCGGCCAGGAAAAGGGCAACGACACCAAGAGCCGACTGAAGCACAATTTCGGCATGGCGAAGCCCGAAGGCTATCGCAAGGCGATCCGTCTGATGGAAACGGCCGACCGCTTCGGCCTTCCCGTCATTTCCTTCGTCGATACGGCCGGGGCGTTTCCGGGCATCGAGGCGGAAGAGCGCGGTCAGGCCGAGGCGATCGCCCGGTCCACCGAAGCCTGC
>JAGRKQ010000018.1:6514-7179 GCA_020442235.1 Hyphomicrobiaceae bacterium
CGCGCCAGCGATGCGGCGACCGCGCTCAAGATCACCGCGCAGGACCTGAAGGGCCTCGGCGTCATCGACCACATCGTCGACGAACCGATGGGCGGGGCGCACCGCGATCATGCCAAGGTTCTGCAGGCCGTCGGCGATGCCGTCGAGGAGATGCTTTCCTCGCTCGAAGGCTATGCGGGCGATGCGGTGCGCGATGCGCGGCAGGAAAAATTTCTCGCCATCGGCCGGACGCTCTGACGCGCCCCCAAAGCCATGCTTCGGCCCAATTGCGCGTTCATCACCTGTAGAATGGGCTGATTTTACCGCTGCCGGTAAACTCGCGTTCACCCTGTTGGACTAAGGCTGATCGCCGGAGACGTCCGGTGTGTGTCTGGTCGGAGGATGTCGATGTTCGCTCGAAAGGCGATGAGGCTTGCGCTGTTCGCGGGTGGTCTGCTCGCGCTCTCGGCCTGTCAGGAGCTGGATTACGGCCGTCATCTCGTGCCGCTGCCGCCGGCGATGGAGGCGCGGCTGGAACGCATGGGACTGCGCGAGGAAGACCCGATCTACATCCGCATCTTCAAGGAAGAGGGCGAGCTGGAGGTCTGGAAGCAGAACCGCGACGGGCGCTTCGTGCTTCTGGAAACCTATGAAATCTGCGCCTGGTCGGGCGAGCTCGGGCCGAA
>JAGRKQ010000018.1:7260-7445 GCA_020442235.1 Hyphomicrobiaceae bacterium
TCCTTCAATCTCGGCTTTCCCAACGCCTATGACCGCGCCAACGGGCGCACCGGCTCGCATCTGATGGTGCATGGCGCCTGCTCTTCGGCGGGCTGCTATGCGATGACCGACGATCAGATCGCCGTCATCTATGCGCTTGCACGGGAGGCCTTTTCCGGCGGGCAGCGCGCCTTTCAGGTGCATGC
>JAGRKQ010000018.1:7498-8312 GCA_020442235.1 Hyphomicrobiaceae bacterium
GCCTTCTGGCGCATGCTCAAGGAAGGCTACGACCATTTCGAGGCGACCGGCCGTCCGCCGCAGGTCGATGTCTGCGAGCGCCGCTATGTGTTCGACGCCGTCACCGAGGCACGGTTCTCGCCGACGGGCGCCTGCCCCAGCTTCGAGGTGCCGCAGACGATCCGCGAGCGGGTCGCGGCCCGGCGCGTTGCCGACGATGCAGCCTTCCAGGTCGCGGTTGCCCGGCTGGAAGAGGAAGAGGCCGGGCGCCGCGCCGCGGAAGCTGAAGCCACGCCGGATGCGACACCCGATCAGGCGCCGCAGCCTGCCGCACCGGGCGATGTGCTCATTGCCGGCGATGCCCCGGTGGAAGAGCCCGAAGGCGCCTCGGCCGGAACGGTCTCGACCTATTCCGGTCCGGCTGTGCCGCCGCCGGCCATTCCACCCAATGCGGTTCCTTCCGCCGAAGCCGAGGAGCCGGGCGTCATGGGGCGCATTCTGGGTGTCTTCCGCTAGACGGATAGATTGGGAAAGGGGCCGCGATGGCCAAGCTGGTTGCGCTGTTCATCATCGTGGTTGCGGTGGCGATCATATTCTTCTCGGCAGGGCCGGAGTCCCTGTTTCAGGGCTGGCGCGAGTCGCATCCGGTTCAGGATGTGCATGAACGCGGCGGGCGCTAGTAACGTTGCTTAGGTAGTCTTCCTATTGGTTGCGTAGCATTTCTTAGGCCCGAAACCCTTTTCATGACGGATTTCTCATGGTTTCATACCTGTTAATACGCAGGAGAAAGCGCCATGAGACGGGCCAGACTGGGTGAGACGCAACTGGCGTTTCG
>JAGRKQ010000177.1 GCA_020442235.1 Hyphomicrobiaceae bacterium
GGCGACATCCACATCGCCGAGCCCGGGGCGCTGATCGGCTTTGCCGGCCCGCGCGTCATCGAGCAGACCATCCGCGAAAAGCTGCCTGAAGGCTTCCAGCGTTCCGAATATCTCCTGGAGCACGGCATGGTCGACATGGTCGTGCACCGCCACGAGATGCGCGCCACGCTCGGCCGGGTCCTGCGGCTGCTGATGAAGGCACCCGCCGTCGTTGCCGACAGCTTCGACGCCCCGGCCCCGGCCGAAGCGCCGTCCGGGCCAGCAGAGGCCGAGGCGCAGGGCTGAGCCTGCGCCACACAGCCAACCCCATCCGTCTCATCATCCTTGCGGAGCCCGGCGCATGGCCAAGGTGCCTGACCTTCTTGCCGCCTTCACGACGCTGCACCCGCGCGCCTGGGATCTGGGGCTGGACCGGCTGGCCCGGCTTCTGGCCGATCTCGGCCATCCCGAGACGCGCCTGCCACCGGTGATCCATGTCGCCGGGACCAACGGCAAGGGTTCGACGGTCGCAACCCTGCGCGCCATTCTGGAGGCGGACGGCAAGGCCTGTCACGCCTATACCTCGCCGCATCTGGTGCGCTTCAACGAGCGCATCCGCATCGGCCGGCCGGGCGGCGGCACCATTGTCACGGATGCCGATCTGGAAGCCGCCCTCATCCGCTGCAAGGACGTCAATGCCGGCCAGCCGATCACCTTCTTCGAGGCGACGACCGCGGTGGCCTTCGACCTCTTTGCCGCCCATCCGGCGGACTGGACGCTGGTCGAGGTCGGGCTCGGCGGCCGGCTCGACGCCACCAATGTGGTGCACCCCCAGGTCACGGTGGTGACGCCCGTTTCCATCGATCATGTCGGCTTTCTCGGCCCGACCCTTGCCTCCATCGCCCGCGAAAAGGCCGGCATCTTCAAGAAGGGCGTTCCCGCCGTCGTCGGGCCGCAGCCGGAAGAGGCGCGCCGCGTTCTGGTCGAGGCTGCCCGGACGGCCGGCGCGCCCCTCTTCATCGAGGGCGAGCACTATCAGGCCTATGAGGAGCACGGGCGGCTCGTCTATGCCGACGAGCGCGGGCTCCTCGATCTGCCGCTGCCCAACCTGCCGGGCCGCCACCAGATCGCCAATGCCGGCCTTGCCCTTGCCGCCCTGCGCGCCATTGGCGCCGAACCCGGCACGGAGGCGCTGTCGCGCGGGCTTCAGTCGGTGATGTGGCCGGGCCGCTTCCAGCGCCTTTCCGGCCCGCTGGCCGCCCGCGCCGGAGAGACTGCGGAAGTCTGGCTCGATGGCGGCCACAATGCGGCCGGCGGCGCGGCGATCGCGGCGCTTCTCGCCGATCTCGACGAACGTGTCTCCAAGCCGGTGACGCTGGTCTGCGGCATGATCGGCACCAAGGATTCGGTCGGTTTCCTGGCCAATTTCGCGGGCCTTGCCCGCCACCTCGTCGCCGTCTCGGTGCCCGGCCACGACAAGTCCCGCGAGCCGGCGGAGATCGCCGCCGAGGCGCGCGCGCTCGGCATGACCGGCGAGGTTGCCGGCGATCTCGATTCGGCCCTTGCCCGCGCCGGAACGCTCAATCCCGGCGGCCGCATCGTCATCTGCGGCTCGCTCTATCTTGCCGGCGCGGTGCTGGAACGCGACGAGGCCGTTCCCGAGTAACCTTGATCCGCAGTCAGGCTGGTTCCTTGCCCTGCCGTTACGGTAAGTTTCCGTAAAGGATGGAGGGGCCCGTGTCAGAGGATCAGAATGAGGTTCTGCGCTTCCGCTGGGACTACGACCCGGATATTTCCGCAGCGGCTCTGGAAAAGATGGGGTCTCCGCATCTCCACATACCGCCGGCCATTCATGTTGCCGGGACCAATGGCAAAGGCTCGGTGATTGCCTTCATGCGGGCCATCCTCGAAGCCGACCGCCAGAGCTGTCACGCCTTCACCAAACCGCACCTGATCAGCCGCAACGAACGCTTTCGCCTGGCGCGCAATCCGGGCGCAAGCAGCCTTTGCACCGACGAGGAACTGATTGCCGCGCTGGATCATGCGCGCGTGTGCTGCGGCCCCATCCGCTTCAAGACTCTGGCTGAGGTGACCACTGTCGCCGCCTTCCAGATGTTCGCTACGCATCCGGCTGACTGGTCGCTGATCGAAACCGGATGCGGGGGCACCCATGATGCCACCAACGTCCTGCAACCGGCAGCATCGGTGATCACGCCGATTTCCTTCGACCATATGGACGTTCTTGGCCATACCCACGGCGAGATCGCCAGCCACAAGGCCGGGATCATCAAGCCGGGCCGCCCCGTCATCGTCGGCCGGCAGCATGAAGAGGCGCTGGGCGTCATTCGCGAGCGCGCCAGAACGATGGATGCACTGGTCCACGCCGAGGGCGATTTCTATCGGGCCGAAGCCGGACGCGACGGCATGATCTATGAAGATGCGCTGGGAACGATGGAACTGCCGCTTCCTGCGCTGGCCGGCGCCCACCAGATCGACAATGCAGCCCTCGCCATAGCCGCGCTGCGCACCCTTGGCGCCATTCAAACGCAGGAAGCCTTTGGCGCGGGTCTTCTTGCCGCCCGATGGCCGGGCCGGTTCCAGAAACTGACGGGCGCCTTTGCCGAAAAAGCCGGCCCGCATGCCCAGGTCTATGCCGACATCGCCCACAACAGCGCTGGCGGCGAAGCCCTTGGCAGAGTGCTGGCCGATCTCAATGCAGCGCAGAACCGCACAGGCGAGGCGTGCCGGGTCACCCTGATCTGCGGCTTTTTCAAGCACAAGGACGTCAACGGCTTTGTCGACCGCATCGCCCCCTACGCCGACGACCTGATCGCCGTTCCGCTTCCTGAATGCGATGTCTCGAAAAGCCCCGATGATCTGGCGGCGCTGGCGCGCACGCATGGCCTCAATGGTGTGGTGGCCGATTCACTTGAAGACGCCATCCTGCACGCCGGCCAGATCAATCCGGCAGGACAGATCGTTGTCTGCGGCTCGATCTATCATGTGCGTTTTGCATTGATCGCCGACGGGACCACGAATTTCGATTGAGCGGCAAGCCGCCATTCGGCCAGAACTTCGTCGTCGCTTTCGTCGCCGGCCCGGTGCGCCTCGCGTGCCAGCGCGTCCGGTGCCAGTTGCGACAGGGCCCAGACCGCCATGCCCCGCACCAGTGGCGCCGGATCGGCAAGACAGGCCAGAACCTCCGGCACAAGACTCTCATCGCCGGAATTGCCCGCCGCGATCAGGACATTGCGCAGGAAGCGGTCGCGCCCCGTGCGCTTGACCGGCGTGCCGGCAAAAAGGGTCCTGAAGGCCGCATCGTCCAGCCTCAGAAGATCGGACAGCGCCGGGGCCTCCAGCCCTTCCTTTGCGGTGAGTTTTTCCTCCGTCGTCTTCTGCGCGAACTTGTTCCAGGGGCAGACGGCGAGGCAGTCGTCGCAGCCATAGACACGGTTGCCCATGGGCTTGCGGAATTCCTCGGCGATCACGCCCTGATGCTCGATGGTGAGATAGGCGATGCAGCGGCGCGCATCGAGCCGGTAGGGCGCGGGAAAGGCATCGGTCGGGCAGATGTCGAGACAGCGCCGGCAGGAGCCGCAATGATCGCGCTCGGGTGCATCGGCCTGAAGCGGGGCGGTGGTATAGAGCGCGCCGAGAAACAGCCAGTTGCCGAAATCGCGCGAGACGAGGATCGTGTGCTTGCCCTGCCAGCCGATGCCGGCGGCCGCGGCAAGCGGCTTTTCCATCACCGGGGCCGTGTCGACGAAGACCTTCACATCCTCGCCCAGCCGCGCCAGAGGGGCGGCCAGCGTCTTCAGCCGGCCCTTGACGAGGTCGTGATAGTCGCGCCCGCGCGCATAGACCGAGATCGTCGCCCGGTCCCTTTCTCCCAGCGTCTGCATCGGGTCGCTCTCAGGGCCGTAATTCAGCCCCAGCATGACGACGGAGCGCACCTCGGGCCACAGCGCCTTGGGGCTGGACCGCCGTTCCTCGGTTTCCTCCATCCAGGCCATATCGCCGTGATGGCCGGCGTCCAGCGCCGCCCGCAGCCGTCCGGCGGCGGCCGGAATCGCCTCGGCGGTGGTGATGCGGCAGACGGAAAAGCCGAGATCGCGCGCGCGCTTCTTCAGCGCGCGAGACAGTTCGGCCGCGTCGTCTTCAGAAATCCGGGTCGGCATAGTGAGCGGGCGGCTTGATGCCGCGCACGATGTCGGCAAGCACCGGGCGGAAGGAGGGGCGGCTTTTCATCCGGGCATACCAGTCGCGCGTCGGCCCGCCTTCCGGCCAGGCGATCTCACCGAGATAGTCGAGGGCGGAAAGCTCGGCCGCTATGGCGAAATCGGCATGGGTGATGCGGTCGCCGGCGACCCAGTTGCGCATGTCGAGCAGGTGATCGAGATAGGAAAGGTGCCATTTCCAGTTGGCCCGCGCCGCCCGCAGCGCCGCCGAGTCCGGCGCGCCGCCGCCGAGCTTTTCCGGCATCATCCGCTTCAGCGCCTTTTCCGTCACGATCCAGGTTGAAACGTCGGCGGCAATCTTCCTCTGCGCCCAGCCAACCAGCCGGCGCACCTCGGCGCGCTCGGCCGGACGTGTCGGCATCAGCCGCGTTTCGCCCTCAGCGGGCCCGCGCGTTTCCTCCAGATATTCCATCAGCGCCGCGGCACCGACGACAACCGCGCCCTCGTCATCGACGAAGACGGGCACCTCGCCGGCCGGATTGAGGGCGAGAAAAGCCTCGCGCCGCTCCCAGACCGGCTCTTCGACGAGGTGCAGATCAATGCCGTATTCCTTGCAGATCAGCCGGGCGAAGCGACATTCGGGCAAGAGGGCGAGATGATGAAGGGTGGGCATGAAGGAAGACGGGTCCTGCCGGTGGATGAGAAGGTTTGGCGCAAGGCGTTGCATTGGGTATAGAGCCCTGCCGTTCCGGCCTCAACCGAATCGGCATCTGCCTCAACGGAACGCTCTGGAAAGGGCCGAAGCATGGCAACCGAGCAGCTTGTGGAAGCCGCCGCCCTCGGCGTTCTGGAAGGACTGACCGAGTTCATTCCGGTCTCCTCCACCGGTCACATTCTCCTTGCCGGGCATTTTCTCGGCTTTGAATCGACCGGCCGCACCTTCGAGGTGCTGATCCAGCTTGGCGCGATCCTGGCGATCCTGTCGGTCTATGCCGCGCGGCTGATCACCCTCGTCCTCGCCCTGCCGTCCGATGCCAAATCGCGGCGCTTCGTCATCGGCATCGTGCTCGCCTTCCTGCCGGCCGCCTTTGCCGGCGTGGCGCTGCACGGCTTCATCAAGGAGGTGCTGTTCGAGACGCCGGCGCTGATCTGCACCACGCTGCTTGTCGGCGGGGTGATCCTGCTTCTGGTCGACCGCATGGATTTCACCGTGCGCTATGACGATGTGATGGATTATCCGCTGTGGCTGTCCTTCGTCATCGGCTGCTTCCAGATGCTGGCGCTGGTGCCGGGCATGTCGCGCTCCGGCTCGACCATCGTCGGCGCGCTGTTGTTCGGCTGCTCGAAGCGATCGGCGGCGGAATTTTCCTTCTTCCTCGCCATGCCGACCATG
>JAGRKQ010000019.1:0-784 GCA_020442235.1 Hyphomicrobiaceae bacterium
ATGGGCATCGCCATGTGCGTCGAGTCGCTCTGACGCACGACACGGCTTTCGGTGCGGGGGCCCTTCGGTCCCCGCGCTTTTTCTTGTGCTAACAACAACATTCAGGGGGAATGACCATGGGACGCGTAGCACTCGTCACGGGCGGCTCGCGCGGCATTGGCGCGGCCATCTCGATCGCGCTGAAGAATGCCGGTTACACCGTTGCGGCCAACTATGCCGGCAACGATGAAGCCGCCGCGAAATTTACCGCAGAAACCGGCATTGCGACCTACAAGTGGTCGGTCGCCGATTACGAGGCCTGCAAGGCCGGCATCGCCAAGGTCGAGGCCGATCTCGGTCCGGTCGAAGTGCTGGTGAACAATGCCGGCATCACCCGCGACGCCATGTTCCACAAGATGACGCCGGAACAGTGGAACGAGGTCATCGGCACCAATCTTTCCGGTGTCTTCAACATGACCCATCCGATCTGGACCGGCATGCGCGACCGCAAGTTCGGCCGTGTCATCAACATCTCTTCGGTCAACGGCCAGAAGGGCCAGGCGGGCCAGGCCAACTATTCGGCGGCCAAGGCCGGCGACATCGGCATCACCCGTGCGCTCGCCCAGGAAGGCGCCCGCGCCGGCATCACCGTCAACGCCATCTGCCCGGGCTATATCGGCACCGAGATGGTGCGCGCCATTTCCGAAGATGTGCTCAACAAGCACATCCTGCCGCTGATCCCGGTCGGCCGCCTCGGCGAGCCGGAAGAGATCGCGCGCGCGGTCGTGTTCCTCGCCTCCGACGA
>JAGRKQ010000019.1:790-22576 GCA_020442235.1 Hyphomicrobiaceae bacterium
GGCTTCATCACCGGTTCGACGATCTCGGCGAATGGCGGTCAGTTCTTCTCCTGAGAACGCACGTCCTTCCGCAAAACGGAAAGGCCCCGCTTCGGCGGGGCCTTTTTCGTGGCGGGGTCCGTGCAGCGCCGGCGAGGCGTCACGCGGGCCCTGTAACGCCACGCGGGCCCTGTAACGCAAGGTGATCGGTCGGCGCATGCCAGCGCCTCTGGTGCGCAGCCATGGCCGTTCCGATATCTGCGGCGCCGGATGGCCCGGCGGAGTTTTCCTTCATGCTGTTGTCCCTCGCCCTTGTGGGCGCTGGCCTCGTCCTCCTGATTGCGGGGGGCGAGTTTCTGGTGCGCGGCGCTTCGGCGCTGGCGCTGCGTCTGGGCGTTTCCCCGCTCCTGATCGGTCTGACGGTGGTCGGGTTCGGCACCTCGACGCCTGAACTCGTCACCTCTGTCCAGGCGGCGCTGATCGGCTCGCCGGGCATCGCGCTCGGCAACATCGTCGGCTCCAACATCGCCAACATCCTTCTGATCCTCGGCGTTGCGGCGCTGATCATGCCGATCCCCTGCGGGCGGGAGGCGGTGCTGCGCGACGGCACCATCGTTCTGGGTGTCGCGCTCGCCTTTGCCGCCGTTGCCGCCGGCGGGGCCTATGGCCGGCCGGCCGGGCTCGCTGCCATGGTGCTCCTGGTGCTTTATCTGGCGCTGGTCGTCCACCGCGAACGGCGCAGCCAAACGGCCGGCGGGGAAGAAGAAGCCGCAAGCGCGCCGATGCCATGGCCGGCGGTTGCCGCCCTGGTTCTGGGCGGGCTGGCGACGGTGATCCTGGGCGGGCGTCTTCTGGTCGACGGGTCGGTCGATCTTGCCCGCTTGCTGGGCGTTTCGGAAACGCTGATCGGCCTCACCGTGGTCGCGGTCGGAACCTCGCTGCCGGAACTGGTGACCAGCGTCATCGCGGCCCTGCGCCGGCAGCCGGAGCTGGCGCTCGGCAACATCCTCGGCTCGAACATCTACAATGTTCTGTTCATCGGCGGTGTCACGGCCGCGATCGAGCCGGGCGTTGCCATTCCGGACCGTCTCATCGCCTTCGATGCGCCGGTGATGCTGGCGGCAAGCCTGGCGCTCATCGTCGTGGCGGCAACGGGTTGGCGGATCAGCCGCCTTGAGGGGCTGGCGCTTCTGGCCGGATACGGGGCCTATACGGCAAGTCTTGCCATCAATGCGTGAGCGGCGTCAGTCGCGGCGCGGGACCAGATCGGCGAAGATGGAATCGAGCGGGTCGGCATCGACTTCCGGTTCGCGGTTGACTTCCGGCTCACGGTCGACCTCCGGCTCGCGGCGCGCACCGTCCTTTCCGGCGGGCTCGTCGCCGGCGAGCAGCTTGGCGAGAAGGTCGTCGACCTCCTGATCGATGGCGCTGGCGGGGTCTTGCGGCCCGGTGTCCGGCTGCGTCGGCACCGTCAGTTCCGGCTCCGGCGCACCGGCGCTGTCGGCGCCGAGCACATCTTCCAGGTTCTCCGAAAGCGCCCGGTCGAGATCGCGCGAGAGGTCGTCGAAATCGACCTCGCCGACGCCTTCGTCTGAGCCGCTATCGGCCGGAATGACCAATTCCGCAGCGACCGGCATGTCGTCGACCGGCGCCTCGGCTTCCTCGGCCGGCGGTGCGGGTTCGACGATCTCGATGGCCGGCAGATCCTCAAGGGCGGGCGTGTCTTCGGCGGGTTCGGCAGCGGCCTGCGCAACGCTCTCCTCAACGACCTCGGCAAGACCCTCGGCGAGGGCCATGTCCTCGTCCTCGACAAGCAGGGAAGCGGCGACCGCGGCAGCAGCGCTGGCCGCGACCGGGGCAACGGGAGCGCTTGCCGCCACCGGGGCGGGCTCGGGGGCTCCCTCGGTTTCAACGGGGCGCGGATTGGCACGCGGCAGCGGGTTGGAGAGGAGATTGACCCCGCGCGAAGGCGAGAAGCCGAAATGGTCGAGCGTCAGCGCATCGTCGAGAAGCCCGGCCTCGGCGGTGTCGGCAAAGGCGGCAAGATCGAGGTCGATGGCGGCGGCGAGGCGGGCGAGCGGGCCGATGGCCGTCTTGCCGGTGAGCAGTGTCAGCTCGGTGGTCGGCTCGTCAGGGTCGAGCGCCTCCAGGGCGAGCAGCATGGCCGAGAGGCCGCTGGCGCCCGCATCGGGCTCGATCTGGATTTCGATGCCGGTTTCCGACCACGCCGAAAGCCCGGCGGTGCCGAGGCGGGTCAGATCCCACACGGCGCGGGCGCGGTTGATGCCGTTGAGGCGGGCGAGCCAGCTTCCCGGCTGGGTCAGGAACTTGGTGCGCGAGGCGGTGTCGAGGCGCTCGGCAACGCCGGAAACGTCCACAACAAGAGTTGACCAGGTCATCGCCGCACTCCTCCTCACAGCAACAGGAACCGCACTTCCTTCCGTCGAATCCAGCATTCGCGCCGCCGGGTCAAGCCCGTGGCCCATTCGCCTCTTGCAGGAGGACGCCGGCTCGGGCACCAAGGCGCGCTGGAGCAGCGGGGATGACATGGCTGACAGGGCACAGGGGCGGGCAACGCTCATCGGCATGAGCGCGGTCGTGATGTGGTCGACGCTGGGGCTCTTCACCGCCGCCAGCGGTGCCGTGCCGCCGTTGCAGATGAACGCCATCGCCTTTGCCGTCTCGGGCGGGCTGAGCGTTGCCTTCGTCGCCGCGCGGCATGGCTGGGGAGCGGTGTTTCCGAAGCGAAAGGCGGCCTTCGCGCTGATGGTCTGCGGGCTCTTCGGGTATCACGCGCTCTATTTTGCCGCTTTGCGCAATGCGCCGCCGGTCACGGCCAATCTTCTCAACTATCTCTGGCCGCTGCTGATCGTCGTGTTCTCCGGCCTTCTGCCCGGCGAGAGGCTGAAGGCCCATCACCTGGCCGGAGCGGGGCTGGGCTTTGTCGGCGCGGCGCTGCTTGTCACCGGCGGCGAAGGGCTCAGCCTTGGCGGGGGGCATCTTTTCGGCATCCTCTGTGCTGTCGGGGCGGCGCTGTTCTGGTCGAGCTATTCGGTCCTGTCGCGGCGCTTTGCCGATGTGCCGTCGACGGCGGTCTCCGGGGCCTGCCTCGTCACCGCCCTTTTGTCCATTCCCGCCCATCTTGCCTTCGAGCAAACGCTGTGGCCGGCAAACGGGGTGGAATGGGCAGCCAGCATCGGCACCGGATTGTTGCCGGTGGGGCTTGCCTTCTTCGTCTGGGATCACGGCTGCAAGCATGGCGACATCCGCGTGCTCGGGGCATCGGCCTATGCCGCGCCGATCCTGTCGACGCTGCTGCTGATCGGTTTCGGCTTCGGCGCCTTCACCGGGGTGGTGGTGGCGGCCTGCCTCCTGGTGACCGCCGGGGCCCTTCTTGCCTCGAAGGATATGCTCTTCAGCGCGCGCCCGGCGGGCGCGGGGTGAGGCGCCAGTCCTTCGGCGCCATCTCGAAGCCGGAAAAGGTGAAGCCCGGTGCGACGGTGCAGCCGACCAGCGTCCAGTGGCCGAGGCTTTCGGCCGTCTGCCACCAGCCGGCGGGCACGACGATCTGCGGCTTCTGACCTTCCAGAATGTCCGGACCGAGGCGGTGGCTTTGTCCGTCATGGCCGTTGGGCGAGAGGGTGAGCGCCAGCGGCGCGCCGGCATAGAAGTGCCAGACCTCGGTGGCGTCCACCCGGTGCCAGGCCGAAACGTCGCCCGCCCCGAGAACATAATAGATCGCCGTCGAATGCGCCCGTCCCCCGGCCGGTTCGGCATCGCGGAAGGTTTCGCGATACCAGCCGCCTTCGGGATGCGGCTGGAGGGCGAGCGCCTCGATCACCTCGCGCAGCGTTGCGTCTCTCACCGGAACGTGTCCTTGCCCTTGCGCAGCGCCGCAAAGACCTGGGCCGGATCGGTGCCGGGCTCGAGCCCCATCGCCCGGGCGATCACGGCCTCGTCAGCCCTGAGGAAAGGGTTGGTTTCCTTCTCCCGGCCGAGCGGAGCGGGGATCGTCGGTTCGGCCCTGGCCCGTTTGGTGGCGATCTCCCCGGCATAGGCGACGAGTGCGTCATTGCCGTCATCGACGTGCAGCGCATAGCGGGCGTTCGAGGCGGTGTATTCGTGGCCGCAGAACAGCAGCGTGTCGTCGGGAAGGGCGCGCAGCTTTTGCAGCGAGGCCCACATCGCCTGCGGGGTGTCCTCGAAAAGACGCCCGCAGCCAAGCGCGAAGAGGGTGTCTCCGGCCATCAGCACGCCGCCGCCGGCATAGGCGATGTGGCCGCGGGTGTGGCCGGGCGTGGCGATGACATCGAGCGCCGTTTCACCGAGCATCAGCCTGTCGCCCTCGCCGACCGTGGTGTCGAGGCCCTTGATGCGGGCGGCTTCGGCCTCGGGGCCGGTGGCGGTGGCGCCGAAGGCCATCTTCAGGGCGTCGAGCGCGCCGACGTGATCGTGGTGATGGTGGGTGATGAGGATGAGGGACGGCACCCAGCCGGTTTCTTCCACCGCCTTCAGGATCGGGGCTTCCTCCGGGGCGTCGACCAGCGCAACGGTGCCGGTCGCCTCATCGCGCAGGAGCACGGCGTAATTGTCGTCGAGGCAGGGGATGAGGCGCCAGTCGAGCGGTGCTTGGGTCATGCGCGTTGATCCTTGGGCACGGGGTAACAAGGGTGCTTGCGGGCAGGGCCAGCCGCCGCAACAATGGGGTGCGGCCGCGACGCGATCAAGCCTGCCGCGCCCGCCACAAAGGGATGCCACCCGGTTCATGGATGTCGTCGATCTCAGGGATTATTACGCAACGCCGCTCGGCCAGCGCACGCAGCGCTTCCTGTCACTGGCAATTGCGCGCCATCTGGCCGACGGGGCCGATCTCAGGATCGCCGGGCTGGGCTTTGCCGCGCCTTATCTGGCGCGCTACCGGGCGCATGCGGAGCGGGTTTCGGCGTTGATGCCGGCCCGGCAGGGGGTGGTGAACTGGCCGTCCGGCGGGCCGAACGCCGCCGCGCTCGTCGACGAGACCTGCCTGCCACTGCCCGATGCCATGCTCGACCGTGTGGTCATGGTGCATGCGCTGGAACTGTCCGACCGGCCGCTTGAGCTTCTGCGCGAGACATGGCGGGTGCTGGCGCCGGGCGGGCGGCTGATCGTCGTCGTTCCCAACCGCGTCGGGGTCTGGGCGCGGCTCGACCGGACGCCCTTCGGCCACGGTCGGCCCTATTCGCGCGGCCAGCTGCAACGGCTGATGCGCGAGGCGCTGTTCTCGCCCTCGGGCTGGTCGGAAGCGCTTTACTTCTGGCCGGCACAGGGCCGTCTGGTGCTCCAGATCGCGCCCTTCTTCGAGCGCTTCGGGCACGGCGTTGCCGCCATGCTCGGCGGTGTCCTCATCGTGGAAGCGGTCAAGCAGCTCTATGAGGGGCTTCCGGCGCGCTCGCGTTCGGGCGAACGGGTGTTGCGGCCGGTTCTGGTGCCGACGGCTGCGGCGCGCGTCCGGGGCGCGCGCGTTGCAAACCGCGTCAGCGATCCTTCCTGAGCACGAAGACGGCCTGCTGGCCGGCAAGATTCCACAACCACCACGGGGCATTCACCGGAACGCGTACGCCGCCGGCATCGAGCGCCACCTTGCGTTCGATGCGGGCGCCGACCGTCGTCGCCAGATTGACGAAGTCGCGCAGCGTGCAGAAATGGATGTTGGGCGTATCATACCACGTATAGGGCAGGTTCTTGGTCACCGGCATTTCCCCGCCAAGGAGGAATTGCAGCCGCACCCGCCAGTGGCCGAAATTGGGGATCGAGACGATCACCCGCTCGCCGATGCGCAGCATCTCTTCCAGCACCCGGCGCGGGGCGCGGGTTGCCTGAAGCGTCTGCGACAGGATGACGACGTCGAAGGCGCGGTCGGGATAGACGGCCAGGTCGGTGTCGGCATCGCCCTGGATGACCGAAAGACCGCGCGCCAGCGAGGCGTTGACACCGGCCTGCGACAGTTCGATGCCGCGCCCGTCCACCCCATGCGAGGTTTCCAGAAGCTCCAGAAGGGCGCCGTCGCCGCAGCCGACATCGAGAACCCGCGCGCCCTGCGGCACGAGGCTGGCGATGAGTTCGAGATCGACGCGGCCCTGCGGCACGGTGGCGTTCATCGAGCGCCCCCCTCACTCAGCCCGCGCACTCTGGCCGCCGAGGCGAGGAAACTCGACACCGTCGAGAACAGGTCCGGCTCGTCGAGCAGGAAGGAATCGTGGCCGCGGTCGGTCTCGATCTCGACGAAGGTGACGCGCGCGCCGCAGGCTGCCAGCGCCTTGACGAGGGCGCGGCTTTCGCTCGTCGGAAACAGCCAGTCGCTGGAAAAGGCGATGACGCAGAAGCGGGTCGTGGTGCCGGCAAAGGCTCTGGCCAGTTGCCCGCCATGTTCCGCGGCGAGGTCGAAATAGTCCATCGCCCGCGTCACATAGAGATAGGCATTGGCGTCGAACCGGTCGACGAAGGTCATGCCCTGATGGCGCAGATAGCTCTCGATCTGGAAATCGGCCTCGAAGCCGAAGGTGACGCCGGCCCGGTCCTGAAGGTTGCGGCCGAATTTCCGGTGCAGGGCCTCGTCGGACATATAGGTGACATGGGCGGCCATGCGGGCGACCGACAGCCCCTTCACCGGCCGCGTGCCGGCTTCGATGTAGCGCCCGCCATGCCAGTCGGGATCGGCCATCACCGCCTGCCGCCCGACTTCGTGGAAGGCGATGTTCTGCGAGGAGTGGCGCGCCGAGGTGGCGATCGGAATGGCGGCGAAGGTGCGCTCGGGATAGGCCGAGGCAAAGGCCAGGACGCGCATGCCGCCCATCGAGCCGCCGACCACGGCAAACAGGGTGTCGATGCCCAGCCGGTCAAGCAGGCGCGCCTCGGCCCGAACCATGTCGTTGATGGTGACGATGGGAAAATCGAGCCCGTAGGGCTTGCCGGTCTGCGGGTCGCGCGTTGCCGGGCCGCTGGTGCCCATGCAGCCGCCGAGCACATTGGCGCAGACGATGAAATAGCGTTCCGTGTCGATGGTCTTGCCGGGCCCGACCATCAGTTCCCACCAGCCGGGCTTTCCGGTCACCGGGTTGGGGCTGGCCACGTGCTGGTCGCCGGTGAGGGCATGGCAGATGAGGATGGCGTTGGAACGCTCCGCATTCAGCGTGCCATAGGTCTGGTAGGCGATCTGCCAGGGGGCGAGCGTGCGGCCGCAGTCGAGCGGCAGGGCTTCGTCGTCGCCGAACACGGCCACGAGGCTCGCCGGACTGGAGGCTTCCTCCACCGGATCGCGCAGGATCGCTTCGTCCTGCCCGTTCAGCCCCTCTTCGCCCGGATTTTGTTCGCTCGACATCGCACCCAACTCGTCGCGCTCACGCCACGCCCGTTCCATCCGGAGCGGGCGATGAGGGATGGAGCACATTCCGCGTCCTGTCAATCGGCTTTTTTGTTCGATAAAAAGAACGTGGCCGGCCACGACTTTCTTTTGCGCTTGGCCGGTCATGCGGCTAACACAGAAGGGGGGAACCTGGAGGATCGTTGCTGATGGCCGAAACGGCACCGCGCAGCCTTGCCGAAATCCGTGAAGAGATCGACCGCATCGATGCCGAGATGCACCGCCTCCTGATGGAGCGCGGTTCCGTCATCGACGACCTCATCGCCATCAAGAAGACGGCCGAAGGCCATGCCTCGGCCTTCCGCCCGGCGCGCGAGGCCTCGATGATGGGGGCGATGATGGCCCGCCATCAGGGGCTGCTTCCAGCCGACACGGTGGAGAGCATCTGGCGCATCATCATCTCCACCTTCACCTATGTGCAGGCGCCCTACAGCGTGCACATCGACACGGCGCCCGGCGCGGATCATGCCCGCGACACCGGGCGCTTCCATTTTGGCTTCACCGTGCCGCTGGTGATGGAAGAGAGCGCGGCGGAAGTGGTGGCGGCCATTCTGGCCTCGCCGGGCGATCTCGGGCTTGTCTGCGTTTCGGCCGCCGGGCGCGGCGCCTGGTGGGCCGATCTCGTCGAGGCGAGCGGGCCGAAGATCATCGCCGCGCTGCCCTTCGTCGACCGGCCCGATCATCCGGCGGCCACGCCCTATTTCGTCGTCGCCGCCCCGGTCGGCGATGCGGCGGCCAACGACATCCTGCTCGTCTCGATCGACTATGACGGTTCGGGCGATGACCGGGATTCGGCCGAGGCGCGCTTTGCCGCCATCGGCTGGTGCCTTGTCGATTTTCACCGTGACGGGGCCGGCACACGGGCGCTGGTGTCGCTGGTCGGCGTGCCCGACGAGGACGCGCTGACCTTGAAGGCGCGCGAGGCCGTGCCGCATCTTCAGGCGCTGGCCCTTGTCGGCGGCCACGCGCGGGCGTATGCCTCCGCCCCGACCGGCGAGGATGCGGCCTGAGGGCAGCCCCGGCGGCAGAGGACAGGGCCCGCCATGACCAAGATCGCTTCGCAACAGGATGATGCCGGCAAGTCGGCACGGCCGGTGCCGCGCACCGGTGTCCTGGAGATTTCTCCCTATGTGCCCGGCAAGTCCAAGGCGCATGGCACGGGCACGCTGCACAAGCTTTCCTCCAACGAGACCCCCTTCGGACCGAGCCCGAAGGCGCGCGCGGCCTATGGCGCGCTGGGCGGGGCGCTGGAGCTTTATCCCGACGGGGCGTCGACGGCGCTGCGCGAGGCGATCGGGGCCGTGCACGGCATCCACCCGGACCGGATCGTCTGCGGGGCGGGTTCGGACGAAATCCTCAATCTTCTCTGCCAGACCTATCTGGAAAGCGGCGACGAGGCGATCCACACCGCGCATGGCTTCCTCGTCTACAAGATCGCGACGCTGGCCGCCGGCGGCCGTCCGGTCGTGGTGCCGGAACGCGATCTCACCGCCGATGTCGATGCGATCCTGGCAGCGGTCACCACGCGCACCCGCATCGTCTTTCTCGCCAATCCCAACAATCCGACCGGCACCTATCTGCCCTTCTCGGAAGTGCGGCGCCTGCATGAAGGCCTGCCGGGCCATGTGCTTCTGGTGCTCGATGCGGCCTATGCGGAATATGTGCGGCGCAACGACTATGAGAGCGGCATGGAACTCGCCGCGAGCGCCCAGAACGTCGTGATGACGCGCACCTTTTCCAAGATCTACGGGCTTGCCAGCCTGCGGCTCGGCTGGTGCTTCGGGCCTGAACACATCATCGACGCGCTCAACCGGGTGCGTGGACCGTTCAACGTCTCCGGCGCGGCGATCGCCGCCGGTGTCGAGGCGGTCCGTGACCGCGGCTTCGTCGATGCGGCCGTTGCGCACAACAGCCATTGGCTGGAACGGCTGACCGGAGCGCTCGAAGGCCTTGGCCTTGGCGTGACGCCAAGCGTCGGCAACTTCATTCTCGTCCACTTCCCGGACGAGGAGGGCCGCCGCGCACCTGATGCCGATGTGTTCCTTCTGTCGCGCAACATCGTGGTGCGGCGCATGGAAAGCTATGGCCTTCCCGCCGCGCTGCGCATCACCGTCGGTTCAAAGGCGGCCAATGAAGCGGTGATCGCCGCGCTCGGCGCCTTCATGGGCAAGGCTGGCTAGGATGGCGGACGGGCTTCCCTTCAGCCGGCTCTGCGTCATCGGCGGCGGGCTCATCGGCACGTCGCTGGCGCGGGCAGCCAAGGCCAGCGATGCCGGCATCGAGACGGTGATCGCCGATGCCTCCGCGAGCGTCGTTGCAACGATCCGTGACAAGGGCTTTGCCGACCGGGCGACCACGAATGTCCTCGACGCGGTGACCGGCGCCGACCTCGTCGTGCTCGCCGTTCCCGTCGGTGCCATGGGCGCGGTCGGCGCGGCGATCGCTCCGTCCCTGAAAGACGGCGCGGTCGTTTCCGATGTCGGCTCGGTGAAGAACAGCGTGCTGGAGGATCTCGCCGCCGTCCTGCCGGACCACGTGCATCTCATTCCCGGCCACCCGGTGGCGGGGGCGGAAAAATCCGGCCCCGAAGCGAGCCGGGCGACGCTCTTCGTCAATCGCTGGTCGATCCTGACGCCGCCGGAAGACGCCGATCCGGCCGCCGTTGCGCGGCTCAGGGCCTTCTGGGAAAGCATCGGCGCGATGGTGGAAATCATGGACGCCGCGCATCACGACCTCGTGCTGGCGGTCACCAGCCACCTGCCGCATCTCATCGCCTTCACCATCGTCGGCACGGCGGACGATCTGGAAACCGTGCACAAGTCGGAAGTGATGAAGTTCTCCGCCGGCGGCTTTCGCGATTTCACCCGCATCGCCGCTTCCGATCCGGTGATGTGGCGCGACATCTTCCTCAACAACCGCGAGGCGGTGATCGAGGTGCTGGGGCGGTTCTCCGAAGAGCTGTCGGTGTTGCAGCGGGCGATCCGCTGGGGCGACGGGGCGGCGCTGGAGGCGGCGTTCTCCCGCACCCGCGCCATCCGCCGGGGCATCGTCGAGATCGGTCAGGACACCGACCGGGAAGATTTCGGCCGCGACCTGCCCGCGCCCTATTCCCAGTCCTGAACGGGCGGGATGTCGAACAGCTGAAAGCCGGCCACCGAGAGGCGGCCATCGGCAATCCGATACTCGAAAACAAGGGCCGGCTGACCGTCGACCTCACCGGGCCGCCCGGCCAGTGCGGCGCCGGCGGCAATCGCCGGTAGGCGCTCATCGTCGAGGCCGAAGCTGCGCAGCAGCGCGGCGATGTCGGTGACGGCGAGGGTGCCTTCGCCGGAAAGAAGCCCGTCTGCCGGATCGACCGCCAGCGCGCCTTCGGCCCTCATGGTGACGGCGCCGGTTCGCACGAGCAGCAGCGCCTCGTCGAGCCGGGCGCCCTGCCGCAGCCAGCCGGCAAGGGCGGCGTCGAGATTTCCGCCGAGATGGGCGGAAAGGCCACGCGCCAGACCGCTGACGACAAGATCCATGGCGCCCAGCCGGTCAAGGGCGGGGGTGCGCAGTCCGCCGGCCCTCAGGGCAAGCTGCATGTCGGCGGGGGCCTCCTCGCGACCGAGAAGATGAACCTCCATCGACGCGGCCTCGACCGGTGCGAGCGGGGTTGTGCCCGTGAGGCCTGCGCTCGTCACGGACAGCCGGCCGATCCGCGTGCCCTGACGCCGCAGGCTGGCGCGCAGCGTGCTGAGATCTGCCGAGATCAGCGGGGTTTCCAGGCGCCCGCTGTCGGCCCCGGCCAGAATGAGATCGGTGTCCCAGAGCGGCGTTGCCGTGCGCAGGGCGCTGGTTTCGAGCCTGAGGCCGGAGAGAACAAGGCTTGCCCCTTGCGGACAGACGATCTCGAAGCGGGCGGGAAAACCTTCTAGGCCGCGTTCTGCGCATTCGACCCGGATGCCGCGCCCGGCTAGGCGATCCAGCGCCTCGTCCAGCTTTTGCGAAAAGACGCTGCGGGCGGCAAAAGCACCGGCGACGACAAGCGCGACGACGGCAACGACGAGGATCGCCAGGCGGCGCAGGGCCAGGCTTGCCTTGCCGGGGGATGTTTCGGTGTTCATGGCCAATCGCGTCAGACGGTTTTCGTTCCGGGGGATCACCTGTTACACCGCAAGCCGATGCGAGGTGAAGCGGCAAGGCAGGGCAACAGGGTGCACGCGGCAGAAGGATTGTGGGTGTTCGGCTATGGCTCGCTGATGTGGCGGCCGGGCTTTCGCTTCGTGGAGCGCGTGCCGGCGCGCATTGCGGGGCTGCACCGCTCGCTCTGCGTCTACAGCCATGTGCATCGCGGCACGCCGGAACGGCCGGGTCTGGTGCTCGGCCTCGATCGCGGCGGCTCCTGCCGGGGCATCCTGTTTCGCGTCGATGCCGCCCATCACGACGAGACGCTCGCCTATCTGCGCGAACGCGAACAGGCGACGCTGGTCTATCGGGAGGAGTGGCGCAGGGTGAGGCGGCTCGACGGCCATCCGCCGGTGACGGCGCTGGTCTATGTCGTTGACCGACTGCACAGACAATATGCCGGCGCGCTCTCGCGCGAGGCTCTTCTGGAGCATGTGCGCCAGGGGGTCGGCATTTCCGGCCCCAATCCCGACTATGTCACCCAGACGGTCGAGGAGATGGAGCGGCAGGGCATCCGCGACGCCACGCTGCACTGGCTCGCCAGCCGCTGCTCGTGACTTATGAAAAATCCCGCGCCCGGCCTTCGGCGACGAGACGGTCGGTTTCCGTCTCGATGGCCGTTTCCAGCTCTTTGAGGAAGGTCTCGGGATCGTGTCCGGGCGCGATGGCCGGCAGCACCTTGACGGTGACCGTGCCGGGATAGCGGCGCATCTTGCGGCGCGGCCAGTAGAGGCCGGAATTGAGCGCCACCGGCACCACAGGCACGCCGAGCATGGCATAGATGCGGGCAACGCCGAACTTGTAGCGCGGCTCGGCCCCGACCGGACGGCGCGTGCCTTCGGGAAAGATGACGATCTGGCGGCCCTTTTCGAGCGCGTCGACGGCGGCCTCCGACATGGCGCGCAGCGCCGCGCCACCCTTGCCCCGGTCGACCGGAATGGAGCCGAAGCGGGCCAGATACCAGCCGAAGAGCGGCACCCACATCAGTTCCTTCTTCAGGATGAAGACCGGGCTCTTCAGAAGCGGAACGACGGCAAAGGTCTCCCAGGCGGACTGGTGCTTGGGGGCAACGATGGCGGCCCCCTGCGGCAGGTTCTCCCGGCCCTCGATGCGGTAATCGATGCCGGCGATCACCTTGGTGAGCCAGAGGCTGGATTTTGCCCAGCCGAGCACGATGTTCCAGGCAAGGTGACGCGGCAGGGCGAGGCCCGGCAGGCAGATCACCATCCACAGGATCGTGTTGATGTAGAAAGCGATGCTGGCAACAAGGGCGCGCAGGAAGGGGGCCATGGTCGTTCGGCGGTCCGTTTCGTCAGCGCCGGGGCGCGGGGCTCAGCTCAGGGCGAGGCGCAGCCGGGCATACTGGTATTTGAGATATTCCGAGACCAGAAGGCGCCAGCCCGCTCCGCTTTGCCACCAGTTGTCGGCGCGTGCAACCTCGCTGACAACCGGATAGCCGATCAGTTCCGCCTGCGGCATCACCGCCCGGAACTCGGCCAGCGCGCGCGGCATGTGGTAGGCGCTGGTGACGACGATCAGCGAGCCATAGGCGTTGGCTTCGACCCAGCGGCCGGCTTCCTCGGCATTGCCGCGCGTGTTCATCGCCACATGATCGAGATCGACGCAGCAGGAAAAGAACCGCAGCGGGTCGCCGGTGACCGAGGCAATGGCGGCGCGGGTCGTGGCTTCATGGACGCCCGAGATCAGGAGACGCCCGGCGGCGCCGGCCTGCAACAGATCCATGCCGACACCGATGCGGTGGGCATCGCCCGTCAAAACCACGATGGCATCGGCGGCGGGGCGGGAAGGAATCTGCGCTCCGGTGACGGTGCGGGCAAAGCTGAAAAAGGAAAGGCCGACAGCCAGGGCAAGACCGGCGATGGCAAGCGCCGGCAGCCCGTAGCGGCGCAGGCGCGCGCGCGGTGTCTCGCCGTTTGCCAGCGGCGCTGACGCAGGGAGGCGGCCGGTCGGTTCCATCGCCTCTTGTCCCATGCGATTGGGGCCGCGACAAGTCGGACGGCGCCCCCTTCTGTGGGTTCGGTTTCGGGCTCAGCTTTCCGCCGCGAGCGCCAGATAGCGCCGCACCGTCATGCGCGAGGTCGCCGCCGTCAGAACGGCGATGAGGAGCACGATGCCGAGCGCGGCGAGATAGCCGGAAAGCCCGACCTCCGGCGCGCCGACCAGGGCCAGAATCTGGTCGGCCTCGGGCGTGCCGGCGCCGACGCTGACGAAGAGGCCGAAGAGCAGGAAAAGCAGCATGGCGGCAAGCCCGCCGATGGCGCCGCCGCGCAGCCCGAGCAGGAGGAAGTGGCGCTGGAACTCCCCGGCGATGAAGCTGTCGCCGGCACCGATCACATCGAGCACATGCACCACGTCGCGGTTGCCGGCCATGGCGGCGCGGGTGGCGAAGACGACGCTGAGGATGGTGGCCATCAGCACGAGGACGAGAATGCCGAGCCCGAGCGCGACGGTGGTCCTGGCCATGGCGACGAGCCGGTCGGTCCACACCCGGTGATCGTCGAGGATGGCGCCGGGGATTTCCGCCTCCAGCTTCTGCGACAAGGCGGCGAGGTCGACCTGCGCCGGATCGGCGATGGCGACACGGATCAGGCGCGGGATGGGCAGATCCGACAGATCGGCCTGGCGGCCGAGCCAGGGGGCCAGAAGCTCGCCGGCATCCTCGCTGGACATCACCGTCACGGACCCGATGCCGGGGGCCGCGCGGGCAATGGCCGCAGCGCGCAGGATGCGGTCGTCGACATCGGGGTCGATGCTGGCGATCTCGATCGTGACCTCGCGGGCGATCTGGGCGCCCCAGGCATCGGCGGCATCGCTGACCAGGCTGACCGCGCCCGCCGACAGACAGGCGAGAAAGCTCATGATCGCGACGACCAGCGTCAGCGCCGTGCCGGCGACCGAGCGCGGCGGCACGATGGCGTTGGCCTTGGGGTGGTCTTCCTCGGCCTCGGGCCGTTCGGCGGTCACCTCGTTCATCAGGCGCCTCCCCGCTCGAAGACCTGCAAATGCCCGTCATGCAGGACGAGCCGACGGGCGTCGAACTGTTCCATCAGCATCACGTCATGGGTGGCGATGATGATGGAGGTGCCGAGCTTGTTGAGCTCGATCAGAAGTCTGAGCAGCCGCCGGCCGAGCTGCGGATCGACATTGCCGGTCGGTTCGTCGGCGAGCAGCAGTTCGGGCTGGCCGATGACGGCACGGGCGATGGCGGCCCTTTGCTTTTCTCCACCCGACAGCACCGGCGGCAGGACGTGCATGCGGTTGCCGAGCCCGACCCAGCGCAGAAGCTCGATGACGTCGGCGCGGTAGCTCGATTCGGCACGGCCCTGCACGCGCAGCGGCAGGGCGACGTTCTCATAGGTCGTCAGATGGTCGAGCAGACGGAAATCCTGGAAGACGACGCCGACCCGGCGGCGCAGGGCCGCGACCTCCTTGGGCGCAAGATCGCCGGTGGCGCGACCGAACAGGCTGACGACGCCGCGCGTCGGGCGCAGCGACATGAACAGGAGCCGCAACAGCGAGGTCTTGCCGGCGCCCGATGGGCCGGTCAGATACTGGAAGGAGCTTTTCTCGATGCGCAGGTTCACATCGCTCAGCACTTCCGGGGCGTTGCCATAGCGAAGGCCGACATTTTCCAGCGTGATCACAGGGTGGTGTCCATCGTCCTTCGGGGTCTCGTCCTACCGGTCCTTGCCCGGCGAGGTTAACAGGGCGTTAATGGGTGCACGCACAGGCTCGCCCATTCCAGAAAGCCATCTGATTCGCCCATGAGAATCATCTGTCCGAACTGCAACGCCGTCTACCAGGTGGGTGAGACCGCACTGGGGCCGAATGGCCGCACGGTCCGCTGCGCCAAATGCAAGGAAAGCTGGTTCGCCACCGCCGAGCCGGAGGAGGACGCCTTCGCGGTCGACGATTTCGAGGCCATGGCCGCTTCCGGGGCCGCGGACGCGGCTTATGAAGCGGATGCTGAGGTTGCCGATCCGGATGGGGCGGGCGGGGGCTATGAAGCCTTCGAGATCAAGCGCCCGGACCCGGTCGCCTCGACCGTCTCGCTCATCGAGGGCGCGCTCGGACGGCACCGCGAAGAAGGCGGCGGCACGGTGCGCCCGCGTCCGGCGGTCTCGCGCGGGGTGCGGCTGAAGCAGGCGGCGCGGCGCAATCTCATCGGGGCCAAGTCGATCCCGGCGCTGGTGGTGCTCGGTCTCGTTCTCATCGGGGCCATGGTGCTGTTGCGCAATCAGGTTGTCTCGGTGGTGCCCGATCTTGCTTCGCTCTACCGGCTGGCCGGGCTGGAGGTGAATGTGCGCGGTCTGCAATTCACCGAGGTGACGACGCAGGCGCAGGTCAGCAACGGCCAGCGCGTGCTGCTCATCGAAGGGGCGATTGAGAATGTCGACACCGCGGTGCGCGACGTTCCGGCAATCCGCCTTGCCATGCTCTCTGCGCAGGGCAGCGAGGTCTATGTCTGGCTCGCCGAACCGGCGGCGCGGCTGATCGATCCGGGTTCGCGCATCCCCTTCCGCACGCAGGTGGTTGCACCGCCCGCGCTGGCGCGCGATCTTTCGTTGCGCTTCGTCGACCGCCGGGGCAGCACCCGCGCTGCCGAGTGATCCGGCGCGCCGGATCGGCCCGCCGGAACGGGCCAACAACAAGGAATATGCCGTGGCCTCTCAATCCTCGCGTGAAACGCTCAAGCCCCTGTTCCGCGAGGATGTGATCCGCGCCGCCGTTGCCGCCATGGCGCGCGATCTGGCCAAGGACCCGCCGAATCTCGTCGTCGGCATTCTCACCGGGGCGGTGTTCTTTGCCTCCGATCTGATGCGGGCGCTTTATCTGGAAGGGGTGCAGCCCGATCTCGATTTCGTGCGGCTTTCCAGCTATGGCGCGGGAACGGTGACGACGGGCAGCGCCGACATGACCGCCCCGCCCTTCCTGCCGATCGAAGGGCGCGATGTGCTTCTCGTCGACGACATCCTCGATACCGGCATCACCATGCGCGAGGCGCACAAGCTGTATAGCGAACGCGGCGCGAAGCGGGTGCGCATTGCCGTGCTTCTCGACAAGCCGGCGCGGCGCGCGGCGCCCGTCAAGCCGGATTTTGTCGGCTTTGACTGTCCGGACCGCTTCGTTGCCGGCTATGGTATCGACAAGGGCCATGCCCATCGCGGCGCGCCTTTTGTCGGCGTGCCGGAATAGGAGGTGTCATGGCCCGCATCCTCGTTGCCGAAGACGAACCCTCCGTCCGCGATTTCCTGAAAGCGGCGCTGGCGCTCGACGGTCATGCGGTGGAGGCGGCTGCCGACGGTGCTGAGGCCTATGAAGTGCTCAAGGGCGATCCGGCGTTCGATCTTCTTCTCACCGACATCCAGATGCCGATGATGGACGGCATCGCCCTGGCGCTCAACGTCGCGCGAGACCACCCGGACCTGCCGATCCTCTTGATGACCGGCTATGCCCATCAGCGCGAGCGCGCCCATGGCCTCGATACGCTGGTCAAGGATGTGGTGATGAAGCCGTTCACGCTGGACGAGATCCGCAAGGCGGTTGCTGCCGCACTGGCCTGACACGGGCTGGTCTGGGATGATGTTGCGTCAGTCCCGGAAGCGTTCCAGAAGCCGTTCCAGATAGCGCAGTTCCTCCGGCGGGCGGAAGCTCTGGCTGAGACGGCGGCGGATTTCCTCGATGACCCGGCGGGCGCGCTCGCCTTCCGACGCGTCCGGGATCGGAATGTCAGTGGTGTCGATGCCGCCGCGCGGGCCGGTCTGACGGCCGAGTGGATCGAGCGGGCTGCCGCCGCGCTGTTCGCCGCGGCCCATGCGCTGGCCGCCCTGGGCCGTTGCCTGACCGGAACCGCCGCCCTGACCCTCGCCGCGCTGGCCCTGAAGATCGCCCATGCCTTCGCGCAGGCGGTCCACCGCCTCGCCCTGGTCGCTGAGGGCAAAATCGGTGTCGCCCTCGCCGAGATCGGTCTGCGCCTCGCCCATGGCCTCGCCGGCCTCGCCCAGCGCGCCGGGATCGACGCCTTCACGGCGCAGGCCCTCCATCAGTTCCTCAAGCCGGTCCTGCAGGGCGCCCTGATCGCGGGCCAGCTCGTCGGTGGAGCGCGGAGCGCCCTGCGGCGTGCCATCCTCCCCCGGTTCGCTGGATTCGCCCGGCTGACGGCGACCGCCCTCTTGCTGCTCATCGCTGCCGGGCGGGCCGGGCATGGCCCGGGGGCGCTGGGCATCGGGCGAGCGGCGGAAGGTCTCGTCCATCAATTCCTGCTGCTCGCGCAGCATTTCTTCCAACTGGTTCAGCGCCTCGCCGATCGCCTGATCGCGCGGGGAAGGCGGGCCGGAGGGCATCGGCCGGGCGGCGGCCATGCCGTTCATCAGGTCGTTGAGCTGCTGCATCAGTTCGCCGGCAAGTTCGGTGTCGCCAGCGCGGATGGCGTCCTCGATGGCATCGAGAAGATCGGAGAGCGCGTCGCCGTCGAGGATTTCCGCCCCGTCGGGGATTTCGCCGGGCGTGCCTTCCGAGGCGAAGCGCTCCTCAAGCGATTGCAGGAAATCGGAAAGCGCCTGACGCATCTCCTCCATCAGCGCGTCGATGGTGTCCGGCGGTAGGTTGTTCTCCAGCGCCTCGGCGAGCTGCTCCTGCAACTGGCGCAGGCGCTCGGCGGCGAGGCCGACCGCGCCGTCCTCGATCGTGACCGCCAGATCCCACAAATCGTCGAGAACGCCGCGCAGTTCATCGTCGCTGCGGGCCCGCAGAAGGCGGCTGCGTACGACACGCAAGGCGAGGAAGGTGCCGGTGTCGTCGGCCATGAAGTTTGCCGCGCCGGTCATCAGGGCATCGAGCGCCAGAACGACCTGGCCTTGCGCGGTGCGGTCGAGCGCCAGGCCGCGCCGCTGTTCGACCAGCGCATGGGCCAGCGGTTCGCGCCAGCGCCGCTCGGGGATGAACACCGTCTCCACCGCGCTGGTGGCGGTGTTTTCCGCAGCATCGCGGGCAATCAGCCGCATCGGCACGCTGAGACCGGCGAAGGGATGGGCGGTGAGGTCGCGCACGGTCTGGGCCGCGCCGTTGCGGCGGTTTGCCGGCAGGACGAGATCGATTGCCGGTGGCTCGACCAGCATGGCGGCGCGGGCATCGAGGTCGAAGATCATCGCCGCTTCGGCGCCGGTGACACCGTAATCGTCCTCGAAGAGAACCCGCATCGAAAGGGCGCCGTCCTCGGTTGCGCCGGGCGCATCGGCGAAGGCGATGGCGGGATCGGCATCGGGGCGCACGGCAAAGACGAAGCGGGCGAGCGGCGTGCCGGTGCCGAGTTCCAGCGCCCCGTCGCGCATCAGGCGGAAACGGCGCTCGCCGGGCGTTCCCTCTTCCTCGGTGGCGCCGGTAACGCTGGTCGCGAGCGCATCGGCAACGCTCATGCGCAGGACAAGAAGCGTGCCCTCGGGCACTTCGATGCGCTCGCCGAAGCGCTGCGGGTCGGGGGTCGCGGCGATCAGCACCAGAGGCGGGCGGGCGGTATAGCCGGGCGGGGCGAGCCAGGCGTCGATGCGCACCGGCACGCTCTCTTCGGGCGTCCAGCCGCGAAAGGCTTCAGCCAGCCGGGCGCCGCGGTCCGGGCCGGCATAGAGGGCGGCAACCAGCGCCAGAAGCAGAACCGGCGTGCGCAGCGCAAGGGGATCGCGGCGCGGCACGGCGCTGTGCGGCAGGGCCGGCATCAGGCGTTTCAAGCCGGAAAGAACGCGCTTCCTGTGTTCGGCAAAGAGCGCATGCGCGACCGGATCGGTGCCGGCGGGCGCATCGGCAAGGGTGGACAGCGGGGCATGATCGAGCCCGCTGTCGCGTTCCAGGCGCCGGCGGGCGGCGGCCTCGCCCGGAAGCCTCACCCGCAGAAGCCGTGCGAGGGCGGCAAGGAAAGCGAGCGCAAAGATGCCGATGACGATGAAGCGCAAAAGGTCGGGGAGCCACGTCAGGACGCCGAACCAGACGAGCGCCAGAAAGCCGGCGGCGACGAGGAGGGCGGCGAAGAGCGCCGGCCACACGGCCTCCACGACGAGCACGCCGCGCGCGGCGGCGAGCGCGGCCTTCAGCTTCAAAGGGGTCGTGTTCGCGTCCATTGCGCCATTGTTTCAGCCAAGATCAGCGCAAGTGTGGCCGAGCGCCCTTCTCGCGGCAATGGCGATTTCTTCAAGCGGCTCCAAATCTTGCGCTTTGCTCTGTGTCGTTCGCACACCCGCCGCTGAGGTGAATCTCCACTCAGCGTCATTCCTGCCTTTGGTTCGCAGGATTCCAGTCAGCGCCGGAAAGCTGTTGATCACAGCCAGTCGGGAACACGGTCGAGGGCAATGATCTCTTCGGCGGAAAGGCGCGGGCGGATGACGGCGAAGCGGTCGCCGTCGACCAGCACTTCCGGTACCAGCGGGCGGGTGTTGTAGGTGCCGGCCTGCACGGCCCCGTAGGCGCCGGCCGAATAGACGGCCAGAAGCGCGCCCTGCCGGGTCTCGGGCAATTCGCGGCCCTTGGCGAGAAAATCGCCGGATTCACAGACCGGGCCGACGACATCGACAACGGCGCGCGGCGTATCCGGTCCGGGCTCGTCGACGGGGCGGATCGTGTGGTGTGCCTCGTAGAGCGTCGGGCGGATGAGATCGTTCATGGCGGCGTCGACGATGACGAAGCGCCGGCCTTCGCCTTCCTTCACATATTCGACGCGGGTGACGAGGATGCCGGCATTGCCGGAAATCAGCCGGCCCGGCTCGAAGATCACCTTGCAGCCGAGCGCCTCGACATGGCGGCGCACCACGCCGGCATAGGCGACGGGGTGCGGGGGCGGGGCGTTGTCGTCGATGTAGGGAATGCCGAGGCCGCCGCCCAGGTCGATGTGATCGATGCTGTGGCCGGCTGCGCGCAGTTCGGCGATGAGGCCGCCGAGGCGGGCAAAGGCATCGTCGAAGGGGGCAAGCTCGGTGATCTGCGAACCGATATGCATGTCGATGCCGGTGATGGCGATGCCATTGAGCCGGGCGGCTTCGTCATAGACGGCGGGGGCGTCCTTCCAGGGAATGCCGAACTTGTTTTCCGACTTGCCGGTCGCAATCTTGGCGTGGGTCCTGGCGTCCACATCGGGGTTGATGCGGAAGGAAACCGGCGCACGCACGCCGGCGGTGCGGGCGCGGGCATCGAGCCGCAGGAGCTCGGGCACCGATTCCACGTTGAAGCAGAAGATGCCGGCGGCGAGTGCCGCGTCGATCTCTGCGACCGACTTGCCGACGCCGGAAAACATGATCCGCTCCGCCGGGATGCCGGCTGCCAGCGCCCGGGCGAGTTCACCGCCCGAGACGACATCGGCGCCGCAGCCGAGCCTGCCGAGCAGCTTCAGGACCGCCTGGTTGGAATTGGCCTTCATCGCATAGGCGATGAGCACATCGAGGCCCTTGAAGGCGTCGGCAAAGACGGTGACGTGACGCTCCAGCGTGGCGCGCGAATAGCAGTAAAAGGGCGTGCCGACGGCGCTCGCGATGGCGGGCACCGGCACGTCCTCGGCGTGGAGGACGCCGGCGCGGTAATGGAAATGATGCATGGGAAGCCGTTTCCGTCAGATCAGCGGATCGAGAATGAAGGGCCTGTCGGGGCCGGTCGGGTTGGCCGCATCCGGGTCGGCGGGCTGTTCGGCCTCGGGCGTTGCGGAGGCATTCGGAGTTTCCAGCGAGCCGCGCCGTCCGCAGCCGGAAACGGCAAGGCCGAGCAGTGCCAGAACGAGAAGGGCCGTTGCCGGGGCTTTCAGGCGGGGGCTTGTCGACATCACTTCTTCTCCTGACGGGCCTTGTCGCGCGCCAGCTGCTTTTTCCAGCGGCGGGCCTCGCGGCGCACGTTCTGCGGCGCAGTGCCGCCGTAGGACACGCGCGAGCGCACCGACTTGTCAACCGAGAGCACGCCGAAGACGGCCTCGGTGATCTTCGGTTCGACCGCCTGCATGGCTTCGAGCGGCACCTTGTGCAGGGCGACGCCGGTCTTTTCGGCGATGGCGACGATGGAGCCGGTCACGTGATGCGCCTCGCGGAAGGGCAGGCCCAGTTCGCGCACCAGCCAGTCGGCAAGGTCCGTCGCGGTCGAAAAGCCCGAAGCGGCCGCGCGTTCCAGGTTGGCGACGTTCGCGGTCATGTCGCGCACCATGCCCTCCATCGCGGCAAGCGCCAGCATCAGGTTGTCGGCTGCGTCGAAGACCTGTT
>JAGRKQ010000019.1:22607-24504 GCA_020442235.1 Hyphomicrobiaceae bacterium
GCGAGCGGCAGGCCCTTCATCACCATCATCAGCGCGACATTCGCGCCCATGATCCGGCCGATCTTGGCGCGGATCAGCTCCGCCGCGTCGGGGTTCTTCTTCTGCGGCATGATCGAAGAGCCGGTGGAGAAGCGGTCCGACAGCGCCACGAAGCGGAACTGCGCGGAAGACCAGATCACCAGCTCCTCGGCGAAGCGCGACAGATGCATCGCGCAGATCGAACCCGCGGCCAGAAACTCCAGCGCGAAGTCCCGGTCCGACACGGCATCAAGCGAATTGGCCATAGGCCGGTCGAAGCCAAGCGCCGCGGCGGTCGCATGCCGGTCGATCGGGAACGAGGTTCCGGCCAGCGCCGCCGCGCCCAGCGGGCATTCGTTCATCCGCGCGCGCGCATCTGTGAACCGTCCGATGTCGCGGGCGAACATCTCCACATAGGCCATCATGTGATGACCCCAGGTCACCGGCTGCGCGGTCTGAAGGTGCGTGAAGCCCGGCATGACCCAGTCCGCCCCCGACTCCGCCTGCGCCACAAGCGCCCGGACCAGTGCGCCCAGACCCGCGATCGCGGCATCCGCCTGATCGCGCACCCAAAGCCGGAAATCCGTCGCCACCTGGTCGTTGCGCGACCGCGCGGTGTGAAGCCGCCCGGCGGGCTCACCGATCACCTCTTTCAACCGCGCCTCGACATTCATGTGAATGTCTTCCAGCGCCGTCGAAAAGGCAAAGTTTCCACCCTCGATCTCTGACAAGACCGTGAGGAGCCCTTCCCCAATCGCTTCGGCGTCCTTAGAGGTGATGATGCCCTGCGCGGCCAGCATTGCCGCATGGGCCCGGCTGCCCCGGATGTCCTGGGCGTAGAGCCGCCGGTCGAACCCGATGGAGGCGTTGATCGCCTCCATGATCGCGTCCGGCCCGGCGGCAAAGCGCCCGCCCCACATCGCGTTGGAGGATTTGGTGCTGTCGGTCATCGTCAACGGGCCCCTCGGAGGCAACATGCGCAAGTTTCTGTCCGCCGTCCTCTACACGGCGCTGGCCTTCGGTGCAAACGCCCAGACGCCGGACATGGCCGCGCTTGAGGCCCTGCGACAGGGCGACATGCAAAAGCTTGTGTTCTCCGAGCCCCGGCCGGTGCCGGAGGCGGTCCTTCTGGACGCCGAAGAGGGCGAACACAGCCTGTCGGAATACGCCGGTCGCTATGTGCTGCTGAACTTCTGGGCGACATGGTGCGCGCCATGCCGGGCAGAGCTTGGGTCGCTCGACAGGCTGGAGGCCGCGCTGGGCGGCGACCGCTTTGCCGTCGTGACCGTCGCGACCGGACCAAACCCGCTGCCCGCGATCCGCAAGCTTTTCGACGAAGAGGGGATCGAGCACCTTCCGATCCTGCGCGACACCCGCCAGCAGTTTGCCCGCGCGATGGGCGTTCTTGGCCTGCCGATCACGGTCATCCTCGACCCGGAGGGGCGCGAAGTCGGCCGACTGATCGGCGACGCCGCGTGGGATTCGCCCGAGGCGCAAGCGATCATCGCCACCCTGACGGCAGGCTGACGGCTCGCTGACGACGGGTCCGGGTTCAACCGCGCAGCTGTGCGTGGCGGTGGCAGCTCACGACATGGTCGTTCACCATGCCGACGGCCTGCATGAACGCATAGACGATGGTCGGCCCGGCAAAGCGGAAGCCGGCCTTCTTCAGGTCTTTCGAAATACGCTCGGACAGCGGCGTCGCGGCCGGGACATCGGCCATCGACGCGAAGTCGTTTTGCAAGGGCACGCCGTCCACATACCGCCAGAGCCATTGGTCGAAACCCTCGGCCTCGGCGATCTTCAGATAGGCGCGGGCGTTGCCGATGGTCGCCTCGATCTTGGCGCGGGACCGGACGATGCCGGCATCGCCCAGAAG
>JAGRKQ010000019.1:24612-25134 GCA_020442235.1 Hyphomicrobiaceae bacterium
GCCTGAAACCCGTCAAGGATCAGCTTTTCCCAAAGCGCGCGCGCATCGCGTTCCGGCACGCCCCATTCGGTGTCGTGATAGTGGACGTAAAGGGGGTCGGTCCCGCACCAGCCGCATCTTCCGGTCATCTCGCGCTCCTCTTTTCCGCAAGGCCTTTACCTCTTCTTAGGCCGTTCTGTCGATGCTGACCCCGAAGCGGAGGACCGGCATGCGAAAAGACAGGGCGAATCGAAAGGGGATGCACCCCGCCGACGAAAACCCGCTGAACGCGGCAGTGGCGGCGCGCGACCGTGACGCGATCCGGATGGTGCAGGCCGCGGTGGACCGCAAGGAGGTGATGCTGGCCTTCCAGCCGGTCGTACCCGCCACCAACCCCGGCCAGCCCGCCTTTCACGAGGCGTTGATCCGCGTCCTGGACGAGACACAGCGGATCATCCCGGCCGGGGATTTCATCGAGGCGATCGAAACCACCGAGCTTGGGCGCAAGATCGACTGCCTCGCGCTGGAACTGGGGCTCGCCGA
>JAGRKQ010000019.1:25271-26925 GCA_020442235.1 Hyphomicrobiaceae bacterium
ATAACCGAAGCCTCGGCCATGGTCGTCCCCGACATGGTCGCCGTCTTCATGCGGGAACTGCAGGATCAGGGCCTGGCCTTTGCGCTCGACGATTTCGGTGCGGGGTTCACCTCGTTCCGCTACCTCAAGGATTTCTACTTCGACATCCTCAAGATCGACGGACAGTTCATCCGCGGCATCGCCGCAAACCGCGACAACCAGTGCCTGACCAAGGCGCTCCTGGGGATCGCACACCATTTCGAGATGTTTGCGGTCGCGGAATCGGTCGAGAACGACCGCGACGCAGCCTACCTGGCACGGATCGGCATGGATTGCCTGCAGGGCTACCACTTCGGCGCGCCCGTGGTTCACCCCCCATGGCGGCAGGACTCGCGGGATCGCCGCCGCGCCTGATGAACCCGGGATCGGCGAATGACTTCGCCTTTTGCTTGACGCAGGCGCAGCATTGGTCATGCTGCGGGGCGGCGCGGAGGCCCGTCAGGGCCGTCCGCTCACGGACCATGCCATGACAGGGGACCCATCATGACCAACGTCGTCATCGTTTCGGCCGCGCGGACGGCCGTCGGCAGCTTCAACGGCTCTTTCGCCAATATCCCGGCCCACGATCTGGGTGCCGCCGTGCTGGAGGCGGTGGTCGCCCGCGCCGGGATCGACAAGGCGGAAGTCTCGGAAACGATCCTTGGCCAGGTGCTGACCGCCGGCCAGGGCCAGAACCCGGCGCGCCAGGCCCATATCAACGCGGGCCTGCCACAGGAAAGCGCCGCCTGGTCGATCAACCAGGTCTGCGGATCAGGCCTGCGTTCGGTCGCGCTGGCGGCCCAGCATGTTCAACTTGGCGACGCCGCGATCGTCGCGGCGGGCGGGCAGGAAAGCATGTCGCTGTCGCCGCATGTCGCGCATTTGCGCGCTGGCCAGAAGATGGGCGATCTCAACTTCATCGACTCGATGATCAAGGACGGGCTCTGGGACGCCTTCAACGGCTACCACATGGGCACGACCGCCGAGAACGTCGCGAACCGGTGGCAGATCGGCCGCGAGGCGCAGGACGAATTCGCGCTGGCCAGCCAGAACAAGGCCGAGGCGGCACAGAAGGCCGGCAAGTTCAAGGACGAGATCGTTCCCTTCATCGTGAAATCCCGCAAGGGCGACATCACCGTCGACCAGGACGAATACATCCGCCACGGCGCGACGATCGAGGCTATGCAGAAACTGCGCCCCGCCTTCGCGAAAGATGGCTCCGTCACCGCCGGCAACGCCTCCGGGCTGAATGACGGCGCCGCGGCGGTGCTGGTGATGAGCGAGGCGGAGGCCGCCAAGCGCGGGCTGACGCCCATCGCCCGGATCGCCTCGTATGCGACGGCTGGTCTTGATCCGGCGATCATGGGTGTCGGACCCATCCACGCCAGCCGCAAGGCGCTGGAGAAGGCGGGCTGGAAGGCCGGCGATCTGGACCTTATCGAGGCGAACGAGGCCTTTGCGGCGCAGGCCTGCGCGGTGAACAAGGACATGGGCTGGGATCCGGCGCGGGTCAACGTCAACGGCGGCGCCATCGCCATTGGCCACCCGATCGGCGCCTCGGGCGCGCGAATCCTCAACACCCTGCTGTTCGAGATGCAGCGCTCGGGCGCGGGGAAGGGCCTTGCCACGCTGTGCA
>JAGRKQ010000019.1:26949-30401 GCA_020442235.1 Hyphomicrobiaceae bacterium
GCGATGTGCCTCGAACGGGCCTGATCGCCACGTCGCAGCGAAATTTTTCTGCAAAAGCAAAAAAACGGGCGCAACAATGTTGCGCCCGTTTTGCCGTTTGGCTAACAGGATTACGAAGCCACGTCATTTGCAGGAGGAATCATGGCTAGGGTTGCATTGGTCACCGGCGGCTCCCGCGGCATCGGCGCCGCAATTTCCGTCGCACTGAAGGCCGCGGGCTATACCGTCGCCGCCAACTATGCCGGCAACGACGAGGCCGCCGCCGCCTTCACCAAGGAAACCGGCATTGCGACCTACAAGTGGAATGTCGGCGACTACGAGGCATCGAAAGCCGGCATCGCCAAGGTAGAGGCCGACCTTGGCCCGATCGAAATCGTGGTGGCCAACGCCGGGATCACCCGCGATGCGCCGTTCCACAAGATGACCCCCGAACAATGGCACCAGGTGATCGACACCAACCTGACCGGCGTCTTCAACACCGTCCATCCGGTCTGGCCCGGAATGCGCGAACGCAAGTTCGGCCGCGTCGTCGTGATTTCCTCGATCAACGGTCAGAAGGGGCAGTTCGGGCAGGTCAACTATGCCGCGACGAAGGCTGGCGACCTTGGCATCGTCAAGAGCCTGGCGCAAGAGGGCGCGCGGGCCGGGATCACCGCCAACGCGATCTGCCCCGGCTACATCGCGACGGAGATGGTGATGGCCGTGCCCGAAAAGGTGCGCGAATCGATCATCGCCAACATCCCCGCCGGACGGCTGGGCGAACCGTCGGAAATCGCGCGCTGCGTCGCCTTCCTCGTCTCCGACGATGCGGGTTTCATCAACGGCTCGACGATTTCCGCGAACGGCGCGCAGTTCTTCTCCTGACCGGGCGGACAGGGTATAGGGGGCCGGTCCGGGGGCCGGCCCCATTTCCATGAAGGCACGTCATGACACGCACGCAGGCAACCTCCACCGGTTTCGTTGCCGTTCTTCTTTGGGCGCTGCTGGCGGTCCTGACCGTTGGAACCGCGCCGATGCCGCCGCTTCTGCTGACTGCCGTGACCTTCGCCATCGGCGGTGCGCTTGGCATCGCCTGGATCGCCGGAACCCGAAGCTGGGGCGAATTGCGGCGCGTGCCGCTGCGGGTCTACCTGTTCGGCACCGCGGGTCTTTTCGGTTATCACTTCCTTTACTTTTCGGCGCTGCGTCTTGCCCCCCCGGCCGAGGCGAGCCTGATCGCCTACCTCTGGCCGCTGTTCATCGTGCTGATGTCGGGGTTCCTGCCGGGTGAACGGCTGTCGGGCGGCCATGTCGCGGGCGCGCTCCTGGCTTTCGCGGGGGCGGCGCTGATCCTTGCGAAGGGCGCCGGTGGCGACCTTCCGGCGGGTGCGATGGCGGGGCTGGGCCTGGCGTTTCTTTGCGCGCTGACATGGTCCACCTATTCGGTCGGGTCGCGGCTGATGGGGCAGGCCCCGACGGCCTCGGTCGCCGTCTTCTGCGTCGCGACATCGGTACTGTCGGGCCTTGCGCATCTGATGACCGAAGAAACGGTCTGGCCGGCGGATGGCTGGGGCTGGGCAAGTTGCGCGATGCTTGGCATAGGCCCGGTGGGCCTTGCCTTCTACGTCTGGGACATCGGCGTCAAGCGCGGGAATATCCAGCTTCTTGGCGTCGCGTCCTATGCCGCGCCACTCTTGTCGACATTTGTCCTTATCGCCGCAGGGCAGGCCGAACCCACCCCGCGCATTGCGATATCCGCCGTGCTGATCACGCTAGGCGCGGCGCTGGCCGCGAGGGCCGGCGCCCGGAGGCGCCCGGTTCAGACCTGACTAAGGCGCGCGATCTCTTCCTTGAGCCGCAATTTCTGCTTCTTCATCTCCGCAATCTCCAGATCGTCGAAACCGGGATGGCGCAGCGCCTCCTCGACGGCTTCCGACAGATGCTGGTGTTTCTTGCGCAGTTCCTGCAGGTGCGAACCCATCGACATCGTCGTCTCCTCTCCTGTGAACCTTGTCATGATTCCATCACATATGGTGAGTCGTGTCACGCGGAACCAGACTTGACACGGCGCTGGGACACCATGACGCGCCAAAGGTTGCTGAACGGCAAACGGACCTAGAACAGAAGGGGTTCGGCATGGCGTAGAACCGCCTGCGCCTCAGTCGTGAAGCTGTCCCCGTCACGGTCGTGGCACAGGCCCGAATGCAGGATGAACGGGGCCAGAAGCCGAAGCCGCGACCGACCGCCCTTGCGCGCGCGCAGGATCACGCGCGTGGCGTCGCGCCCGGCGCGCGGTGCGATCGGCAAAACCTCGATCCCCGCCGCGCAAGGCAATGCCAGCATCTCGGCCAGCCGGTCGGCCGACTGGATCATCGTAAGCCATCCGCCGGGCCTCAGCCGCCGCATCGCGACAGTCAGCCAGTCGGCAAGCGGCGTATCTTCGCGAAGCGCGCGTTCCCGGCCCGGATCGCGTGCGGGCGTGCCGCCGCCGGCCGGATAGTAGGGCGGATTGGCGATCACCTGATCGAAGCTTTGCGCCCGCAAGGCGCCTGGCAGGTTCCCCAGGTCGCCTTCGACGACGGCAAGGGCGACGGCGTTTTCTTGGGCGTTTCGCCGCGCCAGCGCGGCATAGTCCGGCTGAAGCTCAAGCCCGGTGACCCTGACACCGGGCGCCCGCGCGGCAAGGCAAAGCGCGGCGACACCGGCACCGCAACCCAGTTCCAGGACCGCGTCGCCCGGCCCGGCGGGACAGGCCGCGGCCAGAAGAACCGGGTCCATCGCCGCGCGATAGCCCTGCCGGGGCTGCCAGACATGCAGACGCCCGCCCAGAAATCCGTCGCGGGTCAGGTCCGCGTCTTCGAACATCAGCCTTCGGGCCCGATGCCGTTGTCGCGCAGGATGGCGCTGGCAAGGAAATGATCCTGCGACCGCACCATGAGCCGCCGGGGCAGCATGCCGATCGACCCTTCAAGAACGCTCATGTGGACGTCCAGCTGAAACACCGCTATATCCTCCGCTTCAAGAAGGGCGGTTGCCAGGGCGATCACGGTAAGGTCGTTTGTGCGGACAAGCTCCTTCATGATCCGAGACTTAAGGACAAGCCCCTGCGTTTGTCGAGGGTGGACGGGACAGGGATGGGTTTGGACGAAACTGTCAAGAAACCGCACGACCGGCTTTCCGCGCATCTGGCGGCGGACATGGGCCGTGTCAATGCGCTGATCCGGGAACGGATGGCCTCGGAACATGCGCCGCGCATTCCGGAAGTGACGGCCCATCTCGTCGAGGCGGGTGGCAAGCGGTTGCGCCCGCTTCTGACGCTGGCAGCAGCGCGCATGTGCGGCTACGACGGGCCCTATCACATCCATCTGGCCGCCACGGTCGAGTTCATCCACACCGCCACGCTTCTGCATGACGACGTGGTGGACGAAAGCCGCCAGCGGCGCGGCCGACCGACCGCCAACCTTCTGTGGGAC
>JAGRKQ010000178.1 GCA_020442235.1 Hyphomicrobiaceae bacterium
GATGGTGGCGTCGATGGCCTCCTGTCCGGTGGCGATCTCAAGGCCGGCCGGCTGGTTCACCCAGCGCACCTTTTCCGACTTCATCGGGATGAAGGCGGTGTCGCCGACGGGCTTCGGGTCGTCGAGCGCGAAGAAGGTGTCGATGACGGGAAGATCGTATTTGCGGGCAAAGTCGAGATCACGCTGGTCATGCGCCGGGCAGGCGAAAACCGCGCCGGTGCCGTAGTCCATGAGCACGAAATTGGCGACATAGACCGGCAGCGTCTGACCCTCATAAAGCGGGTGGGCGACGGTGACACCGGTGTCGAAACCGCGCTTTTCAGCCTTCTCCAACGCCTCTTCGGAGGTGCCGATGCGGCGCACGTCGATGTTGAACTCGGCCAATGCCGGATTGTTCGTGGCGAGTGCACGGGCGAGCGGATGCTCCGGGGCGATGGCGATGAAGCTGGCGCCGGCGAGCGTGTCGGGCCGGGTCGTATAGACGGTGATGGCGTCGATATCGCCGACCGGCGCGCTCATCTGGAAGCGCATTTCCAGCCCGCGCGACTTGCCGATCCAGTTGCGCTGCATGGTGCGCACCTTTTCCGGCCAGCGGTCGAGCGTATCGAGCGCCGTGTCGAGCGCGTCGGCAAAATCGGTGATCCTGAAGACCCACTGAGGCAGTTCGCGCTGCTCGACCAGCGCGCCGGAGCGCCAGCCGCGCCCGTCGATCACCTGTTCATTGGCCAGCACCGTCTGATCGACCGGGTCCCAGTTGACCTTCGAGAACTTGCGGGTGACGAGGCCGGCCTGCATGAAGTCGATGAAGAGTTTCTGCTGCCTGTGGTAGTAATCAACATCGCAGGTTGCGAATTCGCGCTTCCAGTCCAGCGACAGACCCATGGATTTCAGCTGGCCGCGCATGGTGGCGATGTTCTGGTAGGTCCAGTCCTTGGGGTGGACCTTGTGCTGCATGGCGGCGTTTTCCGCCGGCATGCCGAAGGCGTCCCAGCCCATCGGGTGCAAGACGTTGTTGCCTCTGGCGCGCATGAAGCGGGCGACGACATCACCCATCGTGTAGTTGCGCACATGGCCCATATGGATGCGCCCGGACGGGTAGGGGAACATCTCCAGGACGTAATATTTCGGCCTCGGATCGTCGTTGCGGGTGGTGAAGACACCCTCCTCGTCCCACTTTTTCTGCCAGCGGGATTCGACGGTCTTGGGATTGTAGCGTTCCAGCGCGCGCTCGGACATGTCGGCTCGATGTGACGTGGTGAAATGTGCCGGGACCATCACCAGAAAGCGTTCGCCCGGTCAACCGCAAGCGCCTTGCCGAAAGGGTGAAGGCCCAAGGCGTTGCCGGGTGTTGCGCTTCCATCACCAAGCGAGCCGGCGAGGGGCCCCTTGACCCTCTTCACCGCCCTTGGGAGAAACGCAAAAAGGTCAGGAGATGCCATGTCCGCCGTCGTCGAAGCCCTTGGCCGGGTGCGCGCGAAGATCACCGAAGCCGAGCGTGAGGCGAACCGCCCGTCCGGTTCGGCGCGGCTGGTGGCCGTTTCCAAGACCTTTCCGGTCGATGCCATCCTGCCGGTGCTGGAAGCCGGTCAGGTCGATTTCGGCGAAAACCGCGTGCAGGAGGCGCATGCCAAATGGCCGGCGCTGAAGGAGCGCTTTCCCGCAGCACGGCTGCACATCATCGGTCCGTTGCAGACCAACAAGGTGCGCGAGGCCATG
>JAGRKQ010000179.1 GCA_020442235.1 Hyphomicrobiaceae bacterium
CGCGGCACTGCGGGCCGCCCGGACGGCCTCAAGCCGCTGGCGCAGCGTGATGGTTTCAGCTTCGCCGATCATGCGGGCATTCCGGGGAAGCGCCGCAAGGGCGGCCGTGTCGTCTCCGGCCAGGGCGGCGGGCGTCCCGGCGAGAGACAATGTTCCCAGAAGCGCGAAAACGAGCGCGCACGTTCCCTTGCCCGCGCGTTGCCGCGCGCGGCCTGACGTCCTGAACCTCATGATTCATGCCTCAGCCTGTGCCGGGCACGAAACGAAACCTTGCCTGCCTGGATCGACGCCGCTTTTCGATGCGGCTTACCGTTCCCTCAAGGCCTCGTTGCGAACCCGCTGTAACGGGCTCAAGAGATAGTCGAGGACCGTCTTATGTCCGGTTAAGATGTCGGCTGTGACGACCATTCCTGGAATCAGCGGCAATGGATTGCTGTCCGGACCGATAGAATTGTCTTCAATTGCGATAAACACGCGATAGAAACTCTGGCCCTGTTCATCGGTGAATGTATCGGCACTGATGCGGTTCACCGTTCCGGGCAGGTCTCCGTAAAGTGTGTAGTCATAGGCGGTCACCTTGATGGAGACCGATTGTCCGGGGCTGATGAAGGCGATGTCCTGCGGGCGGATCTGCACTTCCACCAGAAGCTTTTCGTCGAGCGGCACGATCTCGACCACGCTTTCGCCCGGCCGCAGCACCGCGCCGATCGTCGTCACCGGCAGCGCATTGACGATGCCGCGCACCGGCGCGCGCAGCACCGTGCGCTGCAAGCGCTCCTGGGCAGCGCGGATCGATTCCTCGATGACGGCCAGATCGCCGATGGTGCCGGTCAGTTCTTCGCGCGCCTCGGCGCGAAACGTGGTTTCAAGATTGACGAACCGGGCCTCTGCCTCGGCGATGGCGGCGGCCGCGGTTGGCGCCTCGGCGCGCAGGACAGCAAGTTCGCGCCGCTCCAGTGCCGCGGCCCGCTGGCGCTGAAGGAAGTCGATCTCCGGAATGGCCCGGCGCTCGAACAGACGCTCGGCAAGGGAGAGTTCACGCTCCAGAAGCTCCAGCGCGCTTTCCGTTTCCGACGTGCGCACCGCCAGCGTATCCGCTTCGAGGCGACGCTGGCTCAGCTGCTGGGAGATGACGCTGCGCTCCTGTTCCAGCGCGGCCAGACGGGCGGAAAAGAGCTGCCCCTCGCCTTCCTCGATGCCATTGGAGGGCACATGCAGGAAGACCGGAATTTCGCCCCGCGCCTCGGCCAGAAGGCGTGCGCGCCGGGTTTGCAGAACGGCCTGGCGCTGGAGCAGCTCACCCAGGGTGGCGCTGGCCTCGGTGTCGTCCATGACGAGGAGCACGTCGCCCTGCTCGACGATGGCGCCCTCCTCCACGGCGATCTCGCGCACGATGCCGGCCTCGAAGGGCTGGACGAGTTGCATCTGGCTGGTGGGCACGATGCGGCCGATGCCGGTCGTCACCTCTTCCAGCCCGGCAAGAAAGGCCCAGACGAGAAAGACGACCAGCATCGCCGCGACGATCCACAACAACGGCCAGCGGCCGAAGCTTTCGGGCGCCACAAGGGCGGCGCGAATGTCGTTGGCGAAACGTTCGTCGAACCGGCGGGCCATGGTCAGGGTCTCTCCGGCACGGCATCGCCGCGACCGGCGGCTTCGCTGCGGCCTGCGGCATGGGCTTCCAGCGCGGCCAGCACCTTGTCTCTCGGGCCGAAGGCGGCAAGCCGCCCGCCTTCCAGAACCAGAAGCTTGCTGACGATGGCGAGCGTCGACTGGCGGTGGGTGGCGATGATCAGCGTCACACCCTCATTTTGCGACAGGCGCTCCAGAGCGGAAAGAAGCTGCATTTCGGCGGCGCTGTCCTGGGAGGCGGTCGGCTCATCCAGCAACAGAAGGCGCGGCCTGCGGATCAGTGTCTGGGCAAGCGCAATCGCCTGTCGCTGACCGCCGGAAAGGCTGCGGCCACGCTCGGCGATGGGCAGCGACAGGCCGAGCGGATGGCGCTTCGCCCAGCCGGCAAGACCGGAAAGCTCCAGCGCGCGCTCGATGTCTTCGGGTCCGGCATCGGGAAAGCCGAGCGTCAGGTTCTGAAGCAGGGTGCCGGACACAAGCTCCGGCTCCTGGGGCACATGGCCGACGAAACGGCGCAGCGTTTCCGGCGAGACCTGCGCCAGATCGACGCCGTCGATCAGGATGCGGCCGGTGGAGAGACTTTCCAGGCCGGCGACAAGGCGCAGCAACGTCGATTTTCCCGAGCCGATGCGGCCGACGATGCCGAGCCGTTCGCCGGCGGCGATGGAAAAGCTCACGGCATCGAGCGCCGGCAGGCTGTCCTCTTCATAGCCGAAGCGTACGCCCTCCACGGCCAGCGCCGGCGATTGCAGGGCGCGCGTTGCCACGGCCCTCCCCCACTCGCCGGGCTCGGCCATGAGCCGGTCGACGGAGCGGTAGGAATAGCGGGCCTGTTGCAGGCGCTGAAGCGTGGCGGCGATGGAGGCGAGCGGCGCCAGCACGCGGCCCGAGAGGATGTTGGCGGCGATCAGCGCGCCGACGGAGATGTTGCCGTCGATGACGAGAAAGACGCCCCAGACGATGATGATGACCGACACCGCCTGGGTGATGGTCTGCACCGCCGTCGTCGCGACATTCGACCAGAAGCGGCTGGCCGTGGCCGAACGGCTTGCCTCGGCGACGGCGCTGTCGAAACGGCGGCGCAGCTGCGGCGCGGCGCCGAGCGACTTGATGCGGTCGAGCGCCAGCAGTGTTTCGACGAGAATGCCATGGCGACGGGCGCTGTCGGTCTGGGTGCGGCTCATCGCCCGGCCCATCGGCCATTGCACGCCGTAGGTGATGGCAATGACGAGCACGGCGGCGATCAGCGGCACGAGGACGAGAATGCCGACCAGCCAGTAGAGCACGAGAAGAAACAGGAGGATGAACAGCGCATCGGTGGCGGCGATGACGCTTGAGGACGTCATGACGTCGCGCACGGTATCGAAATCGCGCAGATGGCTGGCCAGGACACCGGTGGAGCGGGACCGCCCGCCCGGCTTCAGCGCCAGAAGATGGTCGAAGATCCGGCCCGTGACCGCCATGTCGATGCGCCGGCCCGTCTCGTCGACGAGGCTGGAACGCGTCATCTTCAGCAGAAAATCGAAAACGATGGCGATCAGCACGCCGATGGCCAGCGCCCAGAGCGTCGGGATCGTGAGATTGGGGATCACGCGATCATAGACGTTCATGATGAAAAGCGGGCTGGCCAGCGCCAGGATGTTGACGAGAAATCCCGCCAGCACGAGCTGAACATAGGACGAGCGGAACCTTGCCGCCGCCGACCAGAACCAGTGCGGCGTATCCTCTTGCCCATCGCCGCGGCGGGCGAGATAGAAAACCTGCTCGCGGCAATCGGCATCGAGCGTTTCCAGCGCCTGAACGTTCTCGCGCCAGCCGCCATCTGCAAAGACCTCGACCCGCGCCATCTTCTGTTCGGCATCGAGTTCGGTGACGATCCGAACGTCCCCGGCATGCGAGAAAGCAAGGAATGGAGCCGCCAAAGCCGAAGCGCGCGAGGGCGGGCAGGCATCTTCCTCGATCGCCAGATCGACCTTCGCGGCGGCCTCCTCGAGCCGTTCCAGCGGCAGCGCGCCGGCCTCGAGCGGAACGGATGCACGGATGCGCCCGATGTCGGCCGGATGACCGAGAAGGACGGCGATGCGTTCCAGAGCCTCAAGCAGGAAGCGGCCCCCCTCGGGGCCGGAAGGCGTGCCTTCAGCCGCCGCGTCGTCCGCCTTGCGCAGCATCCCTGGCGCTCAGCGTCGCAGCGGTTCAAGCAGGCTGCCGGTCCGGTGCAGCCTGAGGTTCGCGCCCGCGTCTCCCGGCTCGGGCCTTTCGCTCGCAATCGCGAACTGGTCGAGCAGTGCGCCCGTTGCGCCGATCACCTGATAGCGGGCAAAGACCGCGATGGCCTCGGCACTGGCCACCTCGAACTCGGCGTTGAAGCGGGCATTCTGCGCGTCGAGAATATCGAGAAGGCTGCGCAGACCCGCTTCATACTCCTCCTCATAGGCCGCGACGACGCGCTCGGCCTGGGTCAGGCGGCGGCGCAGCGCCGCAAGGCGCACATCGTTGCTGCCCATGTCCGACCAGGCGCGGCGCACGGCCTGTTCGATGTCGCGGACGTAGCGCTCGCGGCGGATTTCGGCGGCGCTGCGCCGCTCTTCCGCCTCGTGGCGACGGGCCTGCCGGAGGCCGCCGTCGTAAAGCCGCCAGTTGAGAACGACATTGCCCGAAAGCTGGCTGGAAGGACCCGGCGTGCCATCGGTATCGAAGCCATAGACGCCGCGTCCCTGAAGCGAAAGCGTGGGAAAGAGCCCGCTCGTTGTCTGTTCGGTTTCCGCTTCCAGCGCCGTGATGTCGGTGGTGGCGGCAAAAAGGGTCGGGTGGCCTGCGCGCGCCGCCGAAAGGGCCGCAGAAAGCGAGCCGGGAAGACCGCGCGGCAGCGGCGCGGCGCCAAGCGCCTGCGGCTCGGCTCCGACCAGACGCACGAAGCTGGCCTCGACCTCGCCCAGCGCCCGCAGCACCTCGGCGCGCAGCGCCTCTGCCGAGGCCAGCCGCTCGCCAGCGATCTCCACTTCGCCGCGCGTTGCCGCACCGCCCTCATACTGGTTCTGCGCCCGGCCGAGAATCATCCGATGGTGGGCAATGTTGACATCGGCGGCGGCCAGAACGCGACGATGGCGCAAGACATCGACATAGGCCTCGATGGTGTCGAGCGCCACGCGCTCGCCCGCTTCCAGAACGCGGTAACCCGCGCCTTCGATCCGGGTCGCCTGGCGGAACATCTCATTGGCGCGGAAATAGCCGTCGAACAGCGTCCAGCTGGCCGTCACGCCGACCTGCCGGCTGAGCCGCGTTTCGCCATTGTCGGTCGCGCGCAGGCTGTTGGGGCGGTCGACATAATTGGGGCCGACAAAGGCCTCCACATCGAGCGTCGGCCGATAGAGCGCCCGGGCCGCATCAAGCTCCCCGCGGATGGCCTCGCGTTCGGCACGCGCCTCGGCCATTTCCGGGCTCGTCGCCACTGCCTGACGGACGGCCTCCGACAGAGACATGGCCAAAGCCTTGCCCGGCACAACAGCCAGCGTGAGGGCCATCAAGGCCGCCCTGAACATCATGTGCAAATCCCCGCCCAATCTTCTCCGACTCCATAATTGGAAGCGAGGGCGAATGCAATTCGCGGACCTTGAATCTCCCCGTTCATAAGGGTTTTGCCCTGCCGATCCGTCTTGTTGGCCGGCTTCGTAAAATGCCTGTCATGAACCGGGCGTAGCGAAGTTTCCGTAACGGGAGTTTCGCGAATGCCGGTTGAATTTTCTGCAGGAACGGGGGGCGGCAGCGTCTCCTCAACGCCGTCTTTCGAGCCGGCGGACGCTCCGCCTCCTGTTTCGCCGCCTCCCCCACCGCCACCGCCGGCGGCCTACAGCCCGCCGCCGCCCGCGCCCTACAACCCGCCATCAGGCGGCTCTTCTTCCGGATCGAGCGGCTCCAGCACACCGGTCAACGACCCGCCCGCCCCGCAGCAGCAGCCCTATCATCACGACGACGATGATGATGACGACGACGACCGGGGTCGAAGCGGCGGTTCCGACGACACCAACCGCGTCATCGCCGAGACCATCGGCGCCCTCACCTCCATCATCGTCAACACCGTCCAGAGCGCGCTGGCCCAGAACGCCGCCGCCGCCGAGGAAGAGGCCGCCGAGGTCGAACCCACCGTCGTCGAGATCGATGCCGGCGATACGCTCTGGGGGCTGGCCAACGAGCATTATGGCGACGGCCGGCTGTGGAACGAGATCGCCGACGCCAACCAGATCGAGGACCCGGCGGCGCTGTCGATCGGCACCGACCTCGTGATCCCGGACCTGGAGCCGCCCGCCGAGACCCCGATCGTCATCGACACCTCTACACTGGTGCTGGCCGATCCGGCCAGCGGGGCGCTGTTCCGCACCGAGGAGGCCGCCCTTGCCGGCCAGACCGTCGATCTCGGCAATGCCGCCGGCCACATCGCCGACGGCACCGAAACGCTGGCCGAGATCGCCGCCGACAACGGGCTGAGCACGCAAGAGTTCCTCGTCCTCAACCCGCAGCTTCTGGCCAATCCGGCCGCGCTGGCCGAGACCGCGGACGCCGGCAATCTCTACATGGTCGCCCATCCCGACATGGAGGCCCTCGTCGCCCTCACCTTCCCCGAGGCAGCACAGACCGGACCGGAAGAAGCAGACCCGGCAGGCGCAGAGACCGGAACCGGCGCAACGACCATCTACCTGCCCATC
>JAGRKQ010000180.1:0-1871 GCA_020442235.1 Hyphomicrobiaceae bacterium
GCCGCCTGGGGCTGCCCTCGGGGTGTTGCTTGCGGTTCTTTGCTTGCGGTTCTTTGCTTGCAATGTCTGTTGTCGCCCGCGGCGTGAAGGCCTTTATCCAAGGCCCTGCCGGGTTCTCCGGACCGCAATCGACGCTGCGCGGACCGTAACGACGCGCAAGGTGGAGTGTCAACGCCGCACAGGCTTGGTCAAAGGTCGGTTTTCTGCGGCTCAAGTCCCTGATCGAAAAGCAGAACCCCACGGCGCCGGAGCACGGTCACCAGGAGGATTCCGACAAGGAATCCGCCCAGATGCCCGCCATAGCTGACCGTGTCCGCGCCAAACAGGCCGAAACCCCCGGCAAGGTTCCATGCCAGCCAGCCGCCGAGCGGGATGAAAGCGGGCAGCGGCAGCGGGATCTTGACCAGCCAGAGCGCCAGAACCCAGACCTGAACGCGCGGATGCAGCATCAGATAGGCGCCGATGACACCGGCCCCTGCGCCGGATGCACCGACGCAGGCCGCGCTGGGGTCCGGGACCAGCAGCATGTGGCCGATGGCGCCGCCTGCCGCGCACAGAAGATAGAAGATCAGAAAACGGACATGGCCCATCGCGTCCTCGACATTGTCGCCGAAGACGAAGAGGAAGACCATGTTGCCGAGAAGATGCATCCAGCCCGAATGCAGGAAGGCATAGGTGAAGAGCGTTGCCACCTCGGGCACCAGCATCATGCTTTCGGGGCGCACCATGGTGCCGGTGAAGGTGACCGGCAGGAAGGCGAGCGCCAGGTCGGAACTGTCGAGTTCCATGCCCTGATAGACGACGAACATGAGAACGTTCAGCGCGATCAGGCCATAGGTGACATAGGGGCGCCGGATGTGGTGCTTGGGATTGTGATCGTAGATCGGAATGAACATCGCTGCGGATCGTCCTAGCCGCGGTTCTTGCCCGGCACCCAGAGAATGTCGGCGCGGCCGCCATCATTGGCGTGGCGCGCGGCGACGAAGAGGAAATCCGACAGGCGGTTGAGATAGCGCACCGTCTCGGGCGAGACGCGCTCGCCGGCGTCCTCGGCAAGCTCCACGCAGAGCCGTTCGGCGCGCCGGCAGATGGTGCGGGCAAGATGCAGCGCCGCCGATGCGCGGCTGCCGCCCGGCAGCACGAAGGATTTCAGCGGCTCGAGGGCCGCGTTGAGGCTGTCGATTTCCTGTTCCAGCCGCTCCACCTGCACCGCCAGGATGCGCAAGGGCTCATAGCCGAGATCCTCGCCGGTGTCGGGCGTTGCAAGATCGGCACCGAGATCGAAGAGATCGTTCTGGATGCGGCAGAGCATGGCATCGAGCGCCGGATCGGCGGCGCAGTCGAGGCGCGCCATGCCGATGGCGGCATTGGTCTCGTCGACGGTGCCATAGGCGGCGACGCGCAGATCGAACTTCTTGCGCCGCGCGCCGCTCGCAAGCCCCGTCGTGCCGTCGTCGCCGGTGCGGGTGTAGATCTTGTTGAGCTTGACCATGCCCGCCTCAGCGCCCCGATGCGTAGATCGCGCCCATGATGACCACGATGGCGACGAATTGCAGGATGATGCGCCAGCGCATCAGCTTTTGCGAGGTGTTGGGATTGCCGCCGCGCAGGAGGTTCACGAGGCCGAAGATCAGCACCACGGCCACGGCGACGGTCGCAAAGGGCACGAGATTGTAAAGAAGACTGTCCAAGGCGGGTTCCTGTCGGCGGGGTCAGGCGTTGAGGGCGTAGATCGCGGCGTTGAGGACGGCGGCGAAGCCGACCCACAGCACATACGGCATGAGCAGGACTGCCGCCAGCCTGTCGAGCCCCAGGAAGGCGCGGATCGTCATGAGGATCGCGGCCAGAAGGGCAAGGATCACGACGAGCCC
>JAGRKQ010000180.1:1953-3320 GCA_020442235.1 Hyphomicrobiaceae bacterium
CTTTGCGGGCTCTCCGGCGCGCTCCAGATGCGAAAGGCCGCATAGGCCATGAGGGCATAGAGCACCGTCCAGACGGGGGCGAAGGCCGCATTGGGCGGGCGGAAGGACGGCAAGGTCAGCGTCGGATACCAGCTTTCCACCGCCGGTGCCGTCACCCAGCCGCCCGCGGCGGCCACAAGGGCGACCAGCACGAAGGAGAGAAAAGCCGCCAGCGGCGGTGAAAGGCGCGGCTCATTCACGTTCGGACACCGAGCGCTGGAACCGGGTGAAGGCGCGCGACGGCAGCAGGCGCCGGGCGAAGGCCATGATGTGGGTCGGGGTCGTCACGCGGTAGACGGGAGCAGGGTTGGCGCTTTCGCAGGCAAGGACGAGCTTTTCCGTCACAGCGCTTGCCGGCAGCTCGAACCGCCCCTTGCCGTCCGATTCCAGCCGGGCGATCTGGCGCCGGTAGGTGTCGCGATAGGCCGAGCGCTCGGGGTCGATGGTGGCGAAGAAGCGGGCCTTCGCATTCTGGCGGAACTTCGAGGTGATTGGCCCCGGCTCGATGACGACGACCTTCAGGCCGGATGAAAAAAGTTCGATCCGCAGGGTCTCCGCCCAGCCTTCAAGCGCGAATTTGGAGGCGTTGTAGGGGCCGCGAAAGCCCAGTGCGGCAAAGCCGAGGACCGAGGAATTGAGGACGATCCGGCCCGAGCCGCGCGCGCGCATCGCCGGCAGGAGGCGGCGGGTGAGATCGTGCCAGCCAAGAAAATTGGCCTCGAACTGCTGGCGCATCAGATCGCGGGTGATGTCCTCCAGCGCGCCGGCCTGACCATAGGCGCCGTTGTGAAAGACGGCGTCCGGCGCGCCGGAAAGCCGCTCCAGAACGGCTGTGGCGCAGGCTGCAACCGAGCCCTCATCGGCATAGTCGAGCGCGAGCGCCTCCAGCCCTCCGGTTTCCAGCATGGCAAGGTCGGCGGGCTTGCGGGCGGTGGCGATGACGCGCCAGCCGCGCTTTGCCATCGTGCGGGCGGCGTCGAGGCCGATGCCGGAAGAACAGCCGGTGATGAGGATGGAGCGCGGTGTGGTCATGCCCGCCACCTAGCGCGCCGGGGTGTGTTTTGCCAGTGGTCACTGGATTCCCGGGTCACGCCCGGGAATGACGAGTTTCTGAGTGGTCCCAAGTCTTGCGGTTCGCTCGCTCTGCTCGCTCAACGTGCGGATCGGGACGGCCAAGCCTGGGAATGACGGAGTTTCTGAGTGGTCCTGAATCTTGCGCTTCGCTCACGCCTGTTCGCTCAACGTGCGATTCAGGACGGCCAAAAGCACCGCTGAGAGACTTCAAACTCCGCGTCATTCCCGCCCCTGAGGCGGGAATCCAGACTGAG
>JAGRKQ010000180.1:3402-7814 GCA_020442235.1 Hyphomicrobiaceae bacterium
GAAAAACCTTCCCCAAGTCTTGCGCTTCGCTTCGCGTCGCTGCGCTCAACGTGCGACTTGGGAGAAGCGAAAAGCCCCCTCAGCTTTCCAGGATGCGCCGGGCGATGACCTGTGCTTGGATTTCCGCTGCGCCCTCGAAGATGTTGAGGATGCGTGCGTCGCACAGGACGCGGGAGATCGGATATTCCAGCGCAAAGCCGTTGCCGCCATGGATCTGAAGGGCGCAGTCGGCGTTCGCCCAGGCGACGCGCGCGCCGAGAAGCTTGGCCATGCCGGCTTCGAGATCGCAGCGGATGTCCTGATCCTTCTCGCGGGCGGAGAAGTAGGTGATCTGGCGGGCGATTTCCGTTTCGACCGCCATCAGGGCGATCTTGTCGGCAACGCGCGGGAAGTTGATCAGCGCCTTGCCGAACTGAACGCGTTCCTCGGCATAACGCAGGCCGATGTCGAGCGCCGACTGGGCGACACCGACGGCGCGGGCGGCAGTCTGGATGCGGGCCGACTCGAAGGTCTGCATCAGCTGCTTGAAGCCCTGGCCCTCCTGCTCGCCGAGAAGGTTGGCCGCCGGGACCTCGAACCCGTCGAAGGCCAGCTCATATTCCTTCATGCCGCGATAGCCGAGCACCTCGATCTCGCCGCCGGACATGGCCGGATGCGGGAAGGGTTCCTCGTCGGTGCCGCGCGGCTTTTCGGCCAGGAACATCGACAGGCCCTTGTAGCCGGGCTCGTCCGGATTGGTGCGCGCCAGCACCGTCATCACGTCGGCGCGGACGGGATGGGTGATCCAGGTCTTGTTGCCGGTGATCTTGTAGCTGTCGCCCTCGCGCACGGCGCGGGTCTTGAGCGAGCCGAGATCGGAGCCGGTGTTGGGCTCGGTGAAGACGGCGGTCGGCAGGATCGAACCGGAAGCGATCTGCGGCAGCCAGTGCTGCTTCTGCGCCTCGGTGCCGCCGCACAGGATCAGTTCGGCGGCGATCTCGGAACGGGTGCCGAGCGAACCGACGCCGATATAGCCACGGCTCAGTTCCTCGGAAACGACGCACATCGATTCCTTGCCGAGCCCGAGCCCGCCATATTCCTCCGGGATGGTCAGGCCGAAGACGCCCAGTTCGGCGAGCTTCTCGATGATCTCCATCGGGATATAGGCGTTGGCGAGGTGCCATTCATGGGCGTGCGGCAGCACCTCGCTTTCGGCGAAGCGGCGCATTTCCTCGCGGAAGGCTTCCATCGTCTCGTCGAGGCCGGAGGCAACGGGCAGGCCGTGGCCGCGCTCGATGTGCGGGATCAGCGCCTTGCGGTGCGCGGCGGTGTTGCCCTCGGCGATCGCGGTGGCAACGGCCGGGTTGGAGAGGAAATCGGCGACATCGGCGGGGCTGGCGCCGAAATCCGACGGCCGGGCCATTTCGGTCTGGCTCATCGGGATGCCGCCGGCGAGCTGGTTTGCATATTCGCCGACGCCGATGGAAAGCACCAGGAACTCGGCCTCGCCGAAGCGGTCCTCGGCGTCGACGCGCTCGGCCCAGCCGGCCAACTGCTCGATGCACATCTGATAGGTCGCCGCCCAGGCAAGGGCGTGGGTGGCGCGCTGTTCGGCCTCAAGCTTTGCCGAGGAAATGCGCTCGCCTTCAAGCACGCGGGCGCGCACGACCGCCTTGCCGGCGTCGATCAGCGTTTTTGCCGCGCGGGCGACCTCGTGAGCGCGTTCGATCAACGGGGCGGTTGCGGGCTGAACTTCGGCAAGGCTCATCGGTCTCTCCTGATCTGGACGCCGTCGGGCATTGTGCAGCGCGCAAAAGGTCATGCCAAGGGGGGGCGAACAACCCCTTCAAAAGGGGAACGCGCTCTTTTGCCGCCCCGTGCGCCGATGCGCGGATGGTCCGGCTCTTGTGCCGGCGCGCCGCATGGCCCATGTCGTCAGGGATGGACGATGCCGGAGCCGAGACAGGCCTTCAGGATGTGCCGGAAGGCCATCCGCCGCAAACGCCTGCACCGCCGGTGCGGGGCGCGCTCAGGCTTGCGCTCCTTTTGCGCCGGCTGAAGCGGATGGTCTTCGATGCGGTGGGCCATCTCAATGACGACGATGGCTGGGCGATGGCGAGCCATGTGGCGCTTTCGGCGCTGATGGCGCTGTTTCCCTTTCTCATCTTCGTGGCAACGCTCGGGGCATTCTTCGGCGACCCGCTTCTGGCCGACCGCATGGCAACGCGGCTCTTCGAGGCCTGGCCGGATGCGATTGCCGCGCCCGTGGCGCGCGAGCTTCATGCCGTCCTGACCGTACCGCGCGGCGATCTTTTGACGCTCTCCTTTCTCGTTGCCGCCTTTCTGGCATCGAACGGGGTGGAGGCGGTGCGGGTGGCGCTCAACCGTGCCTACAGGGCGCAGGAGCGTCGCGGCTTTTTCCATCGCCGGCTGCAAAGCCTTGTTTTCGTGGCTGTTTCCGGGATCGTCGCCGTGCTTCTTGGCGTTGTCGGCGTGCTGGGCCCGGCGCTTTTCGATGCGGTTGCCGCCAAGGTGCCGGCGCTTGCCGGCTTCCGGGCGGACTTTCTGCTCGCCCGCGCGGCGCTGGTGAGCATCGTGCTCCTGGTGGCGCTGATCCTCAGCCATGTCTATCTGCCGGCAGCGCGGCCGCCGGTGCGCAAGCTCTGGCCGGGCATTCTTGTCACGGTGGCGCTGGCGCTCGGCGCAACATCCGGCTTTGCGGCCTATCTCGACGGCTTTGCCGATTATGCGGCGACCTATGCCGGCCTTGCCGGCGCGGTGACGGCGATCTTCTTCTTCTATCTGATCGCGCTGGCGGTGATCTTCGGGGCCGAGGTCAATGCCGCGACCGACCGGGTGTTCGGCAAGGGGCGTGCGCGCGGATGAGGCTCAGGCCGGCTTGCGCCGCGCATTGACGAGATAGACGCCGAAGACCGTCAGGCCCATGCCGGCGATTTCAATCGGCCCGAGGCCTTCGCCGAAGAGGAAGAAGGCTTCCAGCGCGACGGCGGGCGGGATCAGATAGATGAGCGTTGCCGCCCGGCTTACCGCACCGTGCCGGATGAGCAGAAGATAAAGCCCGATGGCGGCGAGCGACAGGCCGATCACCGCCCAGGCCATGACGAGCCCGGTCTCCAGCGTCAAGGCGATGTGCATCTCCTCCAGAAACAGCATGGCGGGGAGCGTTGCGAGCGCGGCGCCGAGATATTGCAGGAGCGCGATCACCCTGAGGTCGCCGCCGGCGAGAAAGCGCTTCTGGTAGAGCGAGCCGAGCGTCACCGCGACCATGGCGACGACGTTGATGGCGATGAGACCCCCCGCGCCGGAGAGCGCCGCGCCATCGAGCCCGGCGAGCCTGGGCAGAAAGGCGCCGACCAGGCCGACAAAGCCGAGCGACAGGCCGAGCCACTGGCGCGGGTTCAGCTTTTCGGAAAGCCAGGCCACCGCCAGAACGGCGGTCAGGAGCGGCTGGATCGCCGCGATCAGCCCGGAGAGCGGCGTCGGCAGGCCGTGATCGATCGCATACCAGACGCCGCCGAGATAGATCGCATGCAGCAGAACGCCGCTGGCCATGGCATGAGCGATGGCGCGCGGATCGCGCGGCAGCGGCACACGGAACAGCGCGATGATGACGACCAGCGCCAGCGCGGCGAGCGCATAACGCCCGAACAGGAAGGTCAAGGGATCGGCCAGCGGGGCGGCGGCGCGCGCCGTGATCCAGCCCGTGGACCAGATGAGGACGAAGAGGACGGGCGCAAGACGCAGGAGCATGAGGGCCTTCGCGGAACGATCAGGCCCCCGCCATAGCGGTTCGCCCCGCCGCTGTCATCCGGGCCGCCGTCATGGCCGGCATGCGGGTTGCGGCGGCATGAAAAAGGGCGCGGAAGGCTGGCCCCGCGCCCTTTGTCGGTCCTGCGATGCGTTCCGCCTCAGGCGGAGGCGCCGCCCGCCTCGATCACGTCCTCGAAGGTGCGAAGCCCGGTCCTCGGCGCATTGACGAGGACGGCCATGTTGCCGGGCGCATGCTGGTTGCGCAGCATCTTCATGTGGGCGGCGGGAATGTCGGCCCAGGAGAAGACTTCCGACATGCACGGGTCGATGCGGCGCTCGATGACCAGCTTGTTGGCGGCCTGGGCCTGCTTCAGATGGGCAAAGTGCGAACCCTGAACGCGCTTCTGATGCATCCACAGGTAACGGGCATCGAGCGTCAGGTTGAAGCCGGTGGTGCCGGCGCAGATGACGACCATGCCGCCGCGCTTCACCACGAAGACGGAGACCGGGAAGGTCGATTCGCCCGGATGCTCGAAGACGAAGTCGACATTGTTGCCCTTGCCGGTGATGTCCCAGATCGCCTTGCCGAACTTGCGGACGCCCGCCATCCAGTCATTGTATTCGGGCGTGTTGACGGTCGGCATCTGGCCCCAGCAGTTGAA
>JAGRKQ010000181.1 GCA_020442235.1 Hyphomicrobiaceae bacterium
CTGCGTCATGCGGTTGAGCCAGCCGAGGCGGGCAACGCAGGAGAGCACCCAGCCGAGTTCGGCATGGGCGGAAACCTGGCTCTGGTTGAACAGGATCGAGCGTTCCGGATCGACGCCGCAGGCGATGAACGCCGCCGTCACCTGGCGCGTTGCCTCGCTCAGCTCCTTCGGGTCCTGCCAGACGGTGATCGCGTGCAGGTCGACGACGCAGTAAAGGCAGTTGTGGCTGTCCTGCAGCGGCACGAAATTGCGGATCGCGCCGAGATAATTGCCCAGCGTCAGCTTGCCGGAGGGCTGGACGCCGGAAAAGACGCGCGGAGTGTGCTCGGTCATGGCCGGTCCCGTGTTCGGGGTGAAATGCGCGCGCCTTATCGCGCCTTTAGGCAGCCGGTGGCAAGTCTGACGGCGGCGCTGCCGGCGCCTTGCGGCGGCGGAACTGCCGGGCGATGTCTTTCAGATTCGCCGCGCCCGTGACCTGGCACAGCCCGAAGAAGACGATCACACCGGAAAGGACGAGCAGCGTCAGCGCGCCAGCCTGCGCGCCAAGGCCGGCCTGCCGCGCAAAGAAGGGCGAAAGGAGGCCGGCAAGGCCATAAAGCGCCGCGCCCATGGCCAGCGCGCTGAGCGCCATCAGGGCGATACGCTTCAGCGTTGCCGGGTCGAGCGGAAAGTGGCCGCGCCGGTGCAGCAGCGCGAAGAGCGCCAGCGCGTTCACCCAGCCGGCAAGCGTTGTCGCCAGCGCGATGCCGACATGGCCGATGACATGGAAGAGGGCAAGGCTGGCGGCGATGTTGACGGCAACCGTCACCCCGGCGATGCGCATCGGCGTCTTGGTGTCTTCTCGGGCAAAGAAGCCGGGCGAGAACACCTTCACCAGCACGAAGGCGGGAAGTCCGGCGGCAAAGGCGGCCAGCGCGGCAGAGGTTCCGGCAACGGCGTCGGCGCTGAAGGCCCCGCGCTGGAACAGGACGGTGAGGATCGGCTCCGGCACCACCGCCAGCGCCACAGCCGCCGGCAGGGTCAGGACCATGGAAAATTCCAAAGACCGGTTCTGCGTGTGGTTGGCAGCCCCCTCGTCGCCGGCCTTCAGTCGCCGCGACAGTTCGGGAAGCAGCACCACGCCGATGGCGATGCCGACGACGCCGAGCGGCAGCTGGTAGACCCGGTCGGCATAATAGAGAAGCGACACCGCGCCGGCCTGAAGCGAGGCGATCATGGTGCCGACAACGATGTTGATCTGGGTGATGCCGCCGGCGATCAGCCCCGGAACGCCGAGTGCAACAAGCCGCTTCATGCGCCCGTCCCAGCGCGGGCGTGTGGGAAAAAGCGGCATGCCGGCCTTGCGGATGGCCAGGAGCACCATGACGAGCTGGGCGATGCCGCCAAGGATGACGGCGATGGACAGGACGATGCCGGCCTGCGGCGTGCCGGGCATGTCGGTCGTCAGCATCCAGCCAAGCGCGACGATGAAGACCACATTGAGAAGCGTCGGTGCAAAGGCCGCGGCCGCGAAACGCCCGAGCCCGTTGAGCGCACCGGAGACGAGCGCCAGCAGCGACACGAAGAGAAGATAGGGCAGGCAGATCCGCGTCAGGAGAACGGCAAGGTCGAATTTGTCCGGGTCTTCGGAAAAGCCCGGCGCCAGCCCGAGCATCAGGACGGGCATGGCGAGCGTTGCCAGGAAGATGAGGACGGCGAGCACGGTCATCAGCCCGCCCATCGCCTCGCGGGCGAAGGCGCGTGCCGCTGCCTCGCCTTCGCCTTCGAGTGTGCGGGCGAACAGCGGCACGAAGGCGGAGTTGAAGGCGCCCTCGGCGAAGAGGCGCCGAAACAGATTGGGAAAGCGGAAGGCGACGACGAAGGCATCGGCCACCGGCCCGGTGCCGAGCGCCGCCGCGATCATCACGTCGCGGGCAAAGCCGAGGATGCGGCTGGCAAGGGTCGCGCCTCCGACGGTGGCGAAATTGCGCAGCAGGGACATGGGGCGGGGGGTCTTTCGCTTCGCGCTGGCGCTCAGGCCGTGCCCGTTGCCTTGCGGCGCTGGCGGGGACGTGCGGCGGGCTTTGAACGGTTCTCTTCGCTCACGACCAGGCTTTGTTCAAGCTGCCGGCGGATGCGGCCGATGCGCTGCGCATTGGTCACCTTGGCGCCGGTGAGGTCGGTCACGTAGAAGACGTCGACCGCCCGCTCGCCGAAGGTGGCGATGTGCGCCGAGCCGATGTCGAGCGACAGATCGGCAAGCGTGCGCGTCAGGTCGAACAGAAGGCCCGGCCGGTCGAGAGCCGACGCTTCGATCACGGTGAAGCGGTCCGACGAGCGGTTGTCGATCGTCACCTCCGGCGGCACCCGGAAGGGCTTGGTGCGCTCGCGCGGTCCGCCGCGCTCGGCGATGACGCGCGACAGTTCCACCCGCCCTTCCAGAGCCTGCTCCACGGTGGCGGCGATGCGGTCGGCGCGCCGGCGCTCGTCGGCATCGTCGGAAAATTCGCGCCGCACGAAAATGGTGTCGAGCGCATGGCCATCGGTGGTGGTGTGGATCTGGGCATCGACGATGTCGGCGCCCGCAACCACGCAGGCCCCGGCCAGAACCGAAAGAAGGCGCGGATGGTCGGGTGCATAGACCGTGACTTCCGTGACTCCCTCGAAGGCGTGCATGGCGATCGCGGTGGAAAGCCGCGAGCCGGCCTTTTGCGCCGCCCGCACCATATGGGCATGGCCGACCTGGCGTTCCAGCTCGACCCGCAGCCAGTAGGCGGGATAGTGCAGATCCAGATAGCTGGCGCGTTCGGCATCCGGCCAGTCGGCGATGGCGTGCGACAGCGCCTCGCGCGCCGCCGCAACCCGCATCTCGCGCGCCGCCTGGCTGTGACCGCCGGTGATCAGCACTTCCGTCTCGTAATAGAGCGTCCTCAGAAGCTGGCCCTTCCAGCCGTTCCAAACGCCCGGCCCGACGGCGCGGATGTCGCAGACGGTGAGGATCAGGAGCAGCTTCAGCCGTTCCAGCGTCTGAACCCTGGCGGCAAAATCGGCAATCGTCTTGCGGTCGGAGAGATCGCGCGACTGGGCGATCATGCTCATCGTCAGATGTTCTTCGATCAGCCAGGCGACGAGTTCGGTTTCCGAGGCCGAAAGCCCGAAGCGCGGGCAGATCCGGCGGGCGATGCGGGCGCCGGCGACGGAGTGGTCCTCGGGGCGGCCCTTGGCGATGTCGTGCAGGAACAGCGTGACATAGAGCGCGGTGCGGTTCTGGATCGTCGGGATCAGCGTCGAGGCGAGCGGATGATCTTCGGTCAGGTGCCCGCCCTCGATCTCGCAAAGGATGCCGAGCGTGCGCAGAAGATGCTCGTCCACCGTGTAGTGGNNTTGAACTGCATCATCGCGACGACCTTGCCGAAATCGGGCACGAAACGGCCGAGAAGGCCGGTCTCGTTCATCCGGCGCAGCGTCGCCTCGGGCCGGTTGGTCGAGGTCAGGATGTCGAGGAAGAGCTGGTTGGCCACCTCGCTGTCGCGCAGGGCCGGGGTGACAAGCTTCAGCGACTTGGTGACGAGGCGGGTGCCGTCGGGATGCAGGGCAAGGCCGTGCCGGTCGGCCAGCTGGAACAGGCGCAGGAGATTGGCCGGGTCGCGCTGGAAGACCTCTTCGTCGGCGATGTTGATGCGTCCGTTGTCGACGAGAAAATCCGTTGAACCGGGGATCTTCTTCGGGCTGCGCCGGCTGAGCGGCCCGAGCACCCGGTCCAGCATCGGACGCGCCTTGGCATGGTTTTCCTCAAGCTCGGCGCACAGGATGCGGGTGAGATCGCCGACATCCTTGGCGACGAGGAAGTAGTGCTTCATGAAGCGCTCCACGTCCTTCAGGCCCGGATGTTCGGTGTAGCCGAGGCGGCGGGCGATCTCCGGCTGGAGATCGAAGGAGAGCCGCTCGTCGGCGCGCCGGTTGGCGAAATGCAGGTGGCAGCGCGTCGCCCACAGGAAGTCTTCGCACTTCCTCAGCCGCTGGTACTCGGCGCGGGTGTAGACGCCGGCCTTGACGAGTTCGGCGGCTGAATCGGTCATGTAGAAATAGCGCCCGATCCAGACCAGCGTGTTGAGGTCGCGCAGCCCCCCCTTGCCCTCCTTGATGTTGGGCTCCACCACATAGCGCGAAGTGCCCTGCTTCTTGTGGCGTTCGTCGCGTTCGGCGAGCTTGGCGGCGATGAATTCCGGCCCCGTGCCTTTCATCACCTCGCTGCGGTAGCGGGCCTGCAATTCCTCGAACAGCGCCGCATCGCCGTCGATCAGGCGCTTTTCCAGAAGCGCGGTGCGGATCGTCAGATCACCCCGGGCAAGCTTGACGCATTCGCTGGCCGTGCGCGTGGCATGGCCGACTTTGAAGCCGAGATCCCACAGCGTGTAGAGGATGAACTCCACCACCTGCTCGCCCCAGGCGGTCTGCTTGGAGGGGCGCAGGAACAGAAGGTCGATGTCCGATCCCGGCGCCAGCGTGCCGCGGCCATAGCCGCCGAC
>JAGRKQ010000182.1:0-12909 GCA_020442235.1 Hyphomicrobiaceae bacterium
CTTGTCGATCTCGTCGATCAGGAGAACGGGGCGCGTGTCGCTGGCAAAGGCTTCCCAGATCTTGCCCCTGCGGATGTAGTTGGCGATGTCGGAAACGCGCGGATCGCCCAGCTGGCTGTCACGCAGGCGCGAGACCGCGTCATATTCATAGAGCCCCTGCGCGGCCTTGGTCGTGGACTTGATGTGCCAGGCGATGAGGCGGGCATCGAGGGCACCGGCAATCTCCTCGGCCAGAACCGTCTTGCCCGTGCCCGGCTCGCCCTTGACGAGCAGCGGGCGCTGCAGGGCGATGGCGGCATTCACCGCGACCGTCAGGTCGTCGGTGGTCACATAGGAAGCGGTTCCTTCAAAGCGCATCGGGCGGGCTCCGGGCGGTGCAGGGATGGTGTGCCGATCGGGGCGACCTTGGACCGGCGCGGCACGGCGGGCAAGCGGCAAGGTGGGAAGCTTTTGCCGGCCCGGCATGGCTGGCTTGCGCATTCTGCCGGGTCCGATGCACGTTCTATTCCTCCAACATATTGTATTCAATGGAAAATATATGTTGGCACGGCTTTCGCATTTCCCTTGCTGCCGGAACAGTCCGGCGTGTTGTGTCACGGGCAAGGGAACATCGCTCGATGGGTATTTACGGCGCACTTGCGACGGCGATCACGGGTCTTCGGGCCCAGTCATTCTCGCTGGAGCATATCTCGGGCAACATCGCGAACGCCCAGACCACGGGCTACAAGCGCACCGAAACCAATTTCGTCGATCTCATTCCGGATGCGCCTCCCACGCGCCAGACCGCCGGCGCGGTGGTGGCCTTCTCGCGCGCCACCAACGAGGTGCAGGGCGACATCCAGACCTCGGACAATGAAACCTTCATGGCGATCAACGGCGAGGGCTATTTCGTCGTCTCGCAGAAGGTCGGCCAGTCCGACGGCCAGCCGGTCTTCGACGGCACCGATCTTTACACCCGCCGCGGCGACTTCCAGCTCGACAAGAACGGTTATCTCGTCAACGGCGCCGGCTACTTCCTTCAGGGCCTTGCCATCGACAATTCCACCGGCAACATCGCCGGCTCGACGCCGAGCGTGATCCGGGTCTCCAACGACTTCCTGCCGGCCAAGCCGACGACGGAAGTCACCTATCGCGCCAACCTGGCGCGCTTTCCGCTGACGGCGACCGCCGATTCCTCGGTGCCGGGATCGGAACTTCTCAACCTCACGGCCTTCAGCAACGATCCGCGCGCTTCCGGCGATGGCTTCGTGCGCGGCGACGACGTCACCGACTTTCTGGAACATTCGGTTGCCGGCGGCGCCATCACCGCCTTCGACGCTTCCGGTGCGCCGGTGAACCTGCAGCTGCGCTGGGCCAAGATCGAAAGTGCGACCTCCGGCGGCGGCGCGCAGGATGTGTGGAACCTGTTCTACATGACCTCGACCACGGCGACGGGCGCGACGCCGGCCTGGCAGAATGTCGGCACCGACTACACCTTCGGCGGCAATGGCCAGCTCAATCCGCCGATCACCGACATCACCATCGATGTCGATGTCGACGGCGTGACCATCGACGACCTCATCATCCGCCACGGCACGGACGGCCTGACGCAGTTCGCCGATGCCGACGGCACGGTGCAGCTCACCGATCTTGCCCAGAACGGCTATTCGGCGGGCGAGCTTGTCGGCATCGCGATTTCCGACTCCGGCCGCGTGACGACGACCTATTCCAACGGCCAGATCCAGGAGATCGCGGCGGTGGCCCTTGCCGGCTTCAACGCCGACAATGCGCTGCGCAAGCTCGACGGCGGCGTCTTCCAGGCGACCAATGAATCCGGCCAGCCGATCATCGGCGCAACCGGCTCGATCATCGGCTCTTCGCTGGAAGCCTCCAATGTCGACATCGCCGACGAGTTCACCAAGCTGATCGTCACGCAGCAGGCCTATGCCGCCGCGACGCGCATCGTCTCGACCTCCGACGAGATGCTGCAGGAAGCCCTCAACATGATCCGGTAACGGGTCCCCGTCAGGCCCGGCCGCCAACGTCGGCCGGAGGCCGGGCCTGAGCGTTTTTCAGCCAAGAGGCGACCATGGGTATCTCGAGTGCGGTCAATTCTTCCCTGTCGGGCCTGCGCTATACGCAGCAGTCGCTCGACATCATCGCGAACAACATCGCGAATGCGGATTCTGCCGGCTATACGCGCAAGACGCTTGTGGGCGTTGCCGCGCTGGCCGGCGACCGGGTTTCCGGCGTCCGCTCCGATACGGTTTCGCGCGAGCTGGATACCCTCATCCAGCGCCAGACCCGCACCGAAATCGCCGCGACCTCGCATGCCGAGGTGGTCGACGAAATGTACAGCCGCCTCGATATCCTTCTCGGCCAGCCGGGCTCGGAAACGGCCTTCGATACCCTTTTCAACAATCTGACCGGTGCGTTGCAGACGCTGATGACGACGCCGGATTCCTCCGCCGCCCAGCAGCAGGTGGTGCGCGATGCCGAAGTCCTCACCCAGGTCATGCAGGGGCTTTCGGCCGACATCCAGGTGATGCGCACCGAGGCCGAGCAGGGCATCGCCGATGCCGTGCGCGATGTGAACACGGCGCTGCACCGGATCGAGCAGATCAACGTCACCATTCTGTCCCAGTCGGCCAATTCGCAGGTCTCGCCGGATCTTCTCGACGAACGCGACCGCTATATCGACCAGCTGGCCGAACTGATCGACATCCGCACCGTGGAACGCGATTCCGGTTCGGTGGCGATCTACACCGCTTCGGGCACGCTGCTCTTCGACCACGAGCGCACCTTCCTGGAGTTCGATCAATACGCGACGCTGAGCCCGACCTCGCAATACAGCGCCGATCCGGCCGAGCGGACGGTGGGTACGGTGGGCCTGCGCAATGCCGCCGGTTACACGGTCGATCTCATCGCCACCGATGCGATCCGCTCCGGCAAGATCGCCGCCTATGTGGAACTGCGCGACGAAACGCTGGTGGAGATGCAGGAGCGTCTCGACGAGCTGGCGCACCAGATGATGCTGGCGCTTTCCAACCGGACCGAGGACAGCACCGCAACGCCGGCGCCGATCGGCGGGGCGGACGGGCGCATCATCGACACCGCCGGCATTCAGCCCGGCAACAGCATGACCTTGACCTATGAGGAGCTTCCGGCCGGCACCCAGCGCACCGTGACGCTCTTTCACGTCACCGATGCGAGCCAGTTGCCGCTTTCCAATGACCTGACGCCGCGCAACGACGATACGGTCATCGGCGTCGATCTCACCGATCCCGTCGCCGTCAATGCGGCGCTTGCCGGAACGGGCCTGACGGCCGGCTCATCCGGCGGCACGCTTCTTCACATTCTCGACGATGGCGCGGGCGCAACGCGCAACGTCCTGTCGCTCAGCGGTTCCTACTCCGTGACCGATCTGGAGGGCGGCGTGCCGGAACTGGCGCTCTTCACCGACGGATCGGGTGTCGGCAGCCTCTACACCGGCAGCCTCGATGGCGGGTCGAGCCGCGTTGGCCTTGCCGCGCGCATCGAGGTCAACAGCACCGTTGCCGCCGATCCGGGGCTGCTTCAGGCCTATGGGCCGAGCGTTGCGAGTGCCGATGTGAGCCGCCCGGAGCTTCTCTACGAGCGGCTGACCAACCTGACCGTGACGATCAATCCCTCGACCGGGATCGGCGCCAACGGGCGCCCCTATTCGGCCTCGATTGCGGCCTTCGCGCGCGAGATCGTCAATCAGACGGCGGCCGAAGCACAGGCCGCCCAGCGCACCCATGAAGGTCAGAACATTGTTCTCACCGGCCTTCAGAAGCGTCAGGACGAGAAGACCGGGGTCAGCATGGACCGGGAGCTGGCGCTTCTGACCGGCCTTCAGAATTCCTACGCGGCCAATGCCCGCGTCCTCACGGTGGCCCGTGAGATGATCGACACCCTGATGCGGATGTAGGAGATCGCACCATGACGATTGCAGCCGCTTCTTCCTCATCGCTTCTGTTGCAGACCATGCTGGGCCTGCGCAGCCAGCTCGACACGCTCCAGACCCAGCTTGGCAGCGGCAAGAAGGCGGAAAGCTACGCCGATCTGGGCAGCGACCGCTCGCTGTCGCTGTCGCTGCGCTCGCGCATCTCGCGCATCGACACCTATGAAACGACGATCCGCGACGTCACGGTGCGCCTCGACCTGATGCAGACCTCGCTGACGCGACTGGAAGCGATTGCCGGCGACACCAAGGCCGATGCCCTGCCGCTCGGTTTCACCTTGCAGAACGGCCAGCAGACGGTCGCCCAGCTTTCCTCCTATGAGCGGCTTTCCGAAGCGGTCGGCCTGCTCAACATGGAAGTCGAGGGACGCTACTTCTTCTCCGGCCGCATGACCGACACCAAGCCCGTCGTTCCGCATGAGATCATGCTCGACGGACAGGGCGGCAAGGCCGGTTATCGGCAGGTCATGAACGAGCGCCGCACGGCCGATCTCGGCGGCAGCCTCACCGATGCCACCCTCACGGGGCGTCTCGACATGGCGCGGGTCGATGCGGACATCCAGATTTCGGAACAGACCGGCATCTTCGGGTTCAAGATGACGCCGGGCGGCGCCTCGTCATCGACGCCGACGATCACCATCAACGGACCGGCGGGCGCGCCTGCCGCCCTCGATGTTTCCGTCGTCGGTCAGCCGAAGGAAGGCGATTCCATCCGCATCGAGTTCCAGTTGCCCGATGGCACGACGAGCAATCTCGTCATGAAGGCGACCCGGGAAGGGCCGGTCGGAACCGATGAGTTCCTCGTTGGTGCCGATCCCATCGAGACGGCGACCAATCTGGAAGCTGCGCTCGGCGCCTCCATCGACCGGCTGGCGCGCACCGATCTTGCCGCGGCTTCCGCGCATCAGGCCGGGGCGGAATTCTTCGACGAAAATCCGCCTTTGCGGGTGGTGCCGGGCGTTGGCGGGCTTGCCGACGCGACGGGTCTTGTCGCCGATGCCGCCAATACGGTCGTCTGGTATCAGGGCGAGGAAGGGACCGCGAACCCGCGCGAAGCCGCGCTCGCCAAGGTCGATGACACGGTCACGGCACGCTATGGCGCGCGCGCGGACGAGCCGGGCCTTCGCACGGTGATCAAGGAGTTGTCGATCTTCACCGCCTTCACTTTTGAAGTCGACGACAACAATTCCGCCGAGCGTTACACGGCTCTGACGACGCGGGTGCGCGATGGTCTCGACGATCCGTCCGGTTCGACGATGCCGCGCTCGGTGTCCGCCGATATCGCGGCCGCGCAGCAGACGCTCGCTTCGGCCAAGAACCGGCATTTTGCGATGAAAGGCGTTCTCGACGAGCTGATGAGCGATGTCGAGGGCATTTCCACCGAGGAGGTCGCAGCCAAGATGCTGTCGGTGCAGACCCGCCTCCAGGCCAGCTATTCGGCGACGGCGATGCTCAATCAGCTGTCGCTGGCGAATTACCTCTGAGGCCGCGCAGGACGCTGCGGCTTCAAGGCAAAGGGACATGTTGCGTCGCCGCCAGAAGGCGGTCGAAAGGGACGAAGAACGCCGCGCCGCCAGAAGGCGGAGCCGGGCAGAAGGCCCGGCAGGCAAAGCCAGAACGGCCAAGCGGACAGGAGGTCCGCCACGACCAGAAAGGTCATCAGAGGGCAGAAGGCCCCGAACATGCGGCTCCCAACGAAAAACCGGCCCAGAAGGGCCGGTTTTTGTGTTTGGGCGGAAGAAACGCCGTTTATTCGGTCGTGGCGGGGGCGGCGGCTGCCGCTTCGGCCTGGCCGCGCAGACCGCCGGCGATCTCGCAGTTGATGGTGATCAGCGAGCGGACCTTGTTCTCGTCCGGCTGCACCTGAAGGGCGATCGTCTGGTTGAAGACGAAGAGGCCGAGATTGGCGATGTTCTGGGCCACCTGCGCCGGCAGCGGGCAATCGGAGCGGGTCACCGCGTCGACAAAGACGGACCACAGCTTGCGATTGTATTGAAGGGCTTCGTCCAGCGTCGGGCTGGCATTCTCCCAGTCGTCGATCACCGACTGGAGCCGGGCTGCCGCCTTGATCAGGAGCGCCGCTTCGAGTTCACGCGGATTCACCGTCTGCTGGGAGGTCCGTCCGTAGGCCTTCGCCGCCGAATTGTACATGTTTAAGGCGTTCCTCTTCAAACGAAATCAGGGTTCTGGCTTCCCTCAACGCTTTATAGAGTTCGCCCGTTAATATTCTGTTGTTGATGCGCTCGACGATGGGCATAGAAGAGGGCGCGGCGGAGATGAAATCCTTCAGAAGCTGGAAGTAGGACGCCTGGTGCTTCTTGATGTCGCGGTCGAGATACATCAACTGCACGGCGAGGTAGATGCGCCGTGCCGGTGTGGTTGCGGTCTCGGGCGTCAGGATGTCCTTTTCGCGCAGGATCGGCGCATCGCCTTCCACAAACAGGCGGGTGCGCTGGTTGTCGTTGGTGATGACGCAATCGCCGAGAATGATCCTCTCGCCGGGCTTCAGTTCGACCTTCAGGGCCATGGGTTCCTCGCGCGTTGCACTGCCGCGAGAAACCCTAGCACAGACACGCTGCGATTCGTCAGAAGCCCGAAACGCGAAGCTGGTCGGTCAACTGCCCGGCAAGGCTCTGCGACAGCTTGAGGAACATCTGCCCGGTCTCTTTCGCCTTGGCCAGCGGATCGTCATCGGTCGCAGAACCGGTCGCATCGGCCGCGACTTCGCCGCTTTCCAGCGAGTCGGACAGCATTTCGGCAAAGCCCTGATGGGCCGTGATCTGGCCGTTCTTGCGGTCGATCTCGCCTTTCAGCGTGGCCGCATCGTCGATGGCGCTGTTGACGGTGTCGAGCAGGGCGTCGATGTCATCGAGCGAGCCCAGCTTGAAATCGTCGCCGAGCCCAAGGCCATCCAGCGTCAGGTCCTTGCCATAGACTGTGGCTGAGGTGCCGCGTTCGTCGAGGCTGGCGGTGCGGGAGCGTCCGCGAACCAGATCGATGCCGTTGCGCGACAGTTCGGCGAACTTGTCGGTCAGTTCGTCGAGGATGCGCTTGGCCGCGACCTTGCCATCGCGGGCGACATCGGCGGCGTGCACCGAAGCGGCGGCGGCATTGGTGTTGGTTTCGCTGTTCTCGCCGGTGGATGCTTCGCTGATGAATTCAGCTTCATCGAGGCCGACAAAATCCTCGGTGATCTCCTGCGTTTCCGCACCGGCGGAGACGACATCGTTCTCGGTCACGACATCGACGGTTTCGCTCTGTTCCTCGGCCCGATGGACATAGACGAGCTCATCGGTCGAGCCGCCATTGGCCTGATGGACATAGGTCGTCTCGCTGACCGGGCCGAATTCGGCACGGTGCACGAGCGTGTCGTAGCTGTTCTGCGGATGCGCGTTGGCGCTGGCGACACGGATCGTCTCGTTGTGCGTGGCCGCCTGGATTTGCGCATAGGCCGGACCTTCGTAAAGCGCCGTCGGATTGGCGATCAGCCCCGTTGTCGCTTCCGAGGCATAGGTGCCCTTTCTGGTGCCCAGAAGATCCCAGGCATTCCCGTTCAGCTGGAAGGACTGGCCATCGGTCGCCTCGATGCGCACCTTGCCGTCTTCGGTCAGTTCGGCGGTGATGCCTTCAACAGCGTCGATCTCGGCAAGAAGATCGCCAACCGTCCGGTCGGTGCCGGTGTTGAAATTGTATGTGGTGCCGTTCTTGGTGAGGCTCAGGCTCTGATTGTCGCCCTTCTTGCGGCTGATCGCATCAAAGCGGGTGTTGAGGCTGAGGGTGTCGTTGCCCAGGGCCACGGCGTTGGAGCCGCCCAGGCTGGTGGTGGAAAAACCGAAATCTTCCAGCAGGCTGCCGGACACGTTCTGCAGCGTGATCGCCTGGGCGTCGGCGGCCGTCAGCGCCAGCGTGCCGTCCGGATTGAAGCTGGCGGTGAGGCCTTGCACGGCATTGAGCTGGTCGAGCAGATCCTGCGGCGTGGTGGCATTGTCCACCGAAATTTCAGTTGCCGTGCCATCGCCGACCTGAACGGTAAAGCTGGCGCCGGCCTGCGAACCGGCAAGGTCGATGATGCGCGACAGCGACGCAAGATCGACCGAACCGGACGCCTCGGCATCCTCATAGCCGGAAAAGGCGTTGCCGGTGGAGGCGATGCCGAAGCCGGCCAGAAGGTCGCCGGTGATGTTCTGGACGGTCAGCGCTTCGCCGGTCGTCGCTTCCAGGCGCAACTGTCCGTCATCGGTGAGCGATGCGGCAACGCTGCCGGCGAGAGTCTCGTCGGCATTGATCGCGGCAACGAGGCTCCTGGCCGTCGTGCTGGAATCGATGGTGAAGGTTGCGCTCGCGCCATCGCCGGCCTTGAGGGAAAAGCTGTCGCCGATATTGATGCCGGCTTCGTAGCGCAGACGCCAGGAGTCGGAGATGTCCACACTGCCGGTGGCAACCGCGTTGTCGACGCTGATCGTCTTTTCGGTCTCCTCGGCAAAGCCGAGACCGGCCAGCGGCGTTCCGTAAACGCTGTCGAGTTCGAGATCCTGACCGTTTACCGCTTCCAGGCGCAGGGCGCCTTCGTCGGAAAGCGAGGCCGTCACGCTGCCGGCGAGTTCCGCCGAATTGTTGATCTTGTCGACAAGGCTCTGGGCGGTGTCGGAGGATTCAATGGTGAAGGTGACGGCATCGTTGCTGCCGGTGCGGATGGAGAACTGGTCGCCGTTCTGGATCTGGCCGGAAGACGACAGGCGCCACAATCCATCGAGATCGGTCGAGCCGGTCAGGACGGCATTGCGGGTGGAGATCGTCTTCACCGTGTCCTGCACGAAGCCAAGCCCGTTGAGGACCGTGCCGCGCACATCGTCGAGTTCGAGGCTGTCGCCATTGGTGGCTTCAAGACGCAGGGCGCCATCGTCGCTGATCGAGGCGCGCACCGCGCCGTTCAGGCCTTCGGCGTTGTTGATCTTGTCGACAAGGCTCTGGGCATTGTCGTTGGATTCGATGGTGAAGGTGACAGCGTCGTTGTCGCCAAGCTTGATCGAGAACTGGTCGCCGTTCTGGATCTGGCTGGAGGACGAAATCCGCCACAGGCTTTCGATGTCGGTGCTGCCGGTGGTGATCGCCGCCTGGCTTTCCACGACCTTCACGGTGTCCTGAGCAAAACCCAGCCCTTGCAGGACCGTGCCGCGCACATCGTCCAGTTCCAGACCTTCGCCGGTCGTCGATTCCAGCCGCAGGGCGCCGTCATCGGTCAAGGATGCGGTCACGGAACCGGCCAGTTCGGCGGAATTGTTGATCTTGTCGACGAGCGCCTGGGCGTTGTTCGAGGACTCGATGGTGAAGGTCACCGCATCGGCATCGCCGACCTTGATGGAGAACTGGTCGCCGTTTTCGATGCCGCTGATGGAGCTGATCCGCCACTTGTCGCGGATGTTGGCGTCGCCGACGGTCACCGGGGCGGCCGTCGTCACCACCTTGGCGGTGTCCTGTGCAAAGCCAAGACCCGTCAGGGCCGTGCCGCGCACATCGTCCAGTTCGATGTCGCCGCCACCGACCGCGGTCAGCTTCAAGGCGCCATCGTCGGTGAGGGAGGCTTCCAGCTTGCCGGAAAGGGTCTCGTCGGCATTGATGCGGCTGACGAGGCTGTCGGCGGTGTCGCTCGACTGGATGGTGAAGACAACCGGATCGGCATCGCCGACCTTGATCGAGAACTGGTCGCCGGTGCGGATGTTGGAATTGCTGGTCAGGCGCCACAGCGAGCCGATGTCATTGGTGCCAATGGTTTCAGCATCGGCGCGCACGGTCACCTGTTCGGTGGTGCTCTCGGTCAGCGAAGGGGTGAAGCCCAGGGCTTCGAGAACCTGTCCGTCGCCATCGGCAAGGCGCACGGCCTGGCCGTCATCGCCTTCCAGCCGCAGGCGTCCGTCTTCGGTGAGGCTGGCGTTCAGGCCGTCGACGGCATCAAGACGCGCCCGAACGGCTTCGATCGTATCGTCGCCTTCCAGCGTGACATCCGTGGCGGTGTCGCCGACCCGGACGCTGAGCGTGCGTTCATTGCTGTCGCCGAGAAGCGAGGAGAGGGTGGCATCGCCGGCAACGGCGCGGTCGGCCTCGATGGCGGCGGGGCGCTCGACCGTGATGGTGCGGCTCTGGTTCGCAGTAAAGCCGAGACCGGCCAGAATGCCCGAGCCACTGTCGCGCAGCTCGAAGGCATCGCCGTTTTCTGCCGTGATGGTGAAGCGTCCGTTCTCGACCTTGGCTTCAACGCCGACAATGCCGGAGAGGCGGTCGGCCAGCTCGCCGACGGTGGTGTCGGCGTCGATCTTGGTTTCGGCGCGCTTGCCGCTGCCGAGCGTCAGGCCGAAGCGGGTTTCGCCGGAAAAGGCGGCAATATCCCCAAGGCGCGTGTCCTCGGTCACATTTGCGGTGCCGGCCAGGGTGTTGGCGGCGCGCTTGGTGACGACCGGCGCCGTCGGCGCATCGTCGGTCTCCTGCACATCGTCGATTGCGGAGACGCTTTTGTCATCGGCCGAGGTGAAAATCTCGTTCGCCTTGGCGTCCTCATAGCGCGTGCGGGTGGTTTCGAGCGAGGAACGCAGGCTCTTCAGAAGGGTTTCGACATCGCGCGTGGCGGTGCGGGCCTTCTTCAGATAGCTGATCGTCTCGCTCATGTCGCTGACGAGCGCGTTGAGGCGCGCGGCGCGGCTGAGGGCGGCCTTTGTGTCGTTGGTGGTGGCGCTGCCCGATCCGATCGCCGTCACGGCGTTGGAATTGGCCAGAAGCGGGTTTGTCGTCGCTCCCGTGTTCGCGGTGCCTGGCGCTGCTGTGAAGAACAGCTGCGAAGCCAGACTGCTGGAACTCGTGGTGTCAAAGAACATCTCTACGCCTCCTGACGCGGGCTTTGCCCTTTTTCGTCAAGAAGCAGTCTCGCAGAGAGATGTTGGGATCAGGTCGAGATGAACACTCGAATCCGGCGGTGCGAATTTACCAACCGGAAAGCAAAACGGCGGGCCGAAGCCCGCCGTTCCACGTGAAGCCTTGGGTCTCTATTAGAAGAGACGCAGGACGTTCTGGTCGGCCTGCGAGGCCAGCGACAGCGCCGTGGTGGACAGCGTCTGGCGGGTCTGCAGGGCGAGCATGTTGGCACCTTCCTCGTTGGTGTCGGCCAGCGTCAGGTTGGCGGCACCGGTCTCGAGGACGTTGGACAGGCCCTTGGTGAAATCCTGGCGGATTTCAACGTTGGACAGCTTGGAACCGAAGACCGAAGCCTGGGTGCGCAGCGAGGTGAGGGCGTTGTCCAGTTCCTTCAGCGCGGCGTTGATCGAGCCGTTGGACTGGAAGCCGTCGCCAGCAACCTCCGAAATGCCGAGGTTCGACGCATCGAAGGTCACGCCACCGATTTCCAGGTTCGACGACCCGTCCTCGTTGAAGGTGACCGTGAGCGAGTCGCCGTTCAGGAGGTTGACGCCGTTGAAGGACGAGTCCTTCGACAGCTGGTCGATCTGCTGACGGAGCGAGTTGAACTCGTCCTGCAGCTGGGTGCGGGTCGAAGAGGTCTTCTCCTCGAAGGTGCCGGCGGTGAGGCCGAACTTCTTGAGGTCCGCGGTGCCCTGGACCGTCACGTCGTCGCCGTACTCGTCGGCTTCGACCGTGATGTTGCCGGAGGCATCGATGCTGGCGGTACCGCCAACAAGGTTCGACAGCGCTTCCTGGAGCTCATCGAAGGTGGAGACGCGGCCGGCGCCATGGCCGAACTTGATCTCCGTGGCAGGACGGTTGCCGACCTGGATCGACAGCGTCTGCTCACCCGTGCCCGACGTGTAGGAATAGCCGGAAGCGGCATCCGTGGTGTCGGTCGAGAAGTTCCCCGTAGCGGAGTCCTTGGAGTAGTTGAAGCCGTCCTTGATACCAAGGAGACCCTCGATCGTCGCCGCCGCGTTGGCCGCGGTGTTGACCTCGAACGAGAACGAACCGTTCTCCGACGAGGTGACCGACAGGCGATCGTCCACAACCGAGGCGGTGAGGCCGAGGTTGTTGAGTTCGGCGGCCAGGCCGTCGAGCGTGTTGAACTGGCCGTTGTTGCCAGCACCGTCAGCCGCGTTGAACGCCAGCGTCGAGGTCACGCCATTGACGGTGACGTCGATGGTGTCGCCATTGGCAAAGTTGCCCGAACCGGACAGAGCCGTGGCACCCGGGCCGATTTCCTTGGAAACCGCCGTGATCTGGCTGCCGCCGGTCACCGCGTTCTGAGCGAGCAGGTTGCGGACCGTGTTGGACGGACCGGCCTGCAGGCCGAACTTGGAAACGTCAGCAGTGCCGCCGAGGGTGATGTCGTCGTCGGCGAACTTGGCTTCCAGCTTCAGCTGGCCGTTTTCGTTCGACGCCTTCACGAGACCGGAAATGTCATCATTGTTGTTGATGGCATTCACGAGGTCGGTCAGCGTGTTGACTTCACCGTTGGAGGTGCCGATACGGAACGAGGCCGCAGCGCCACCGACGGTGATCGCCAGGACGTTGTTCTCACCGGCCGTGTCCGGAGCGACATCGCCAGCCGTCAGGTTCAGCGCCGAAACGACGTTGGCGTCGCCACCGATGGTGAAGGTCGTGGAATCGTCCTTCGCCGTCAGTTTCAGGGTGCCGTTGTCGTTCTCCGCAACAACCTTGTCCTTCAGACCATTGGTGGCGTCATTGTTGATGGCGCTGACAAGGTCATCGAGCGTCGTGTTGAGGTCGATGTTGAAGGTGTTGGTGTTGCCGTCGATGGTCAGGGTGAAGTCGTCGTTGGCACCGGAGTTGCCGGCCGAGACGCCATTCTGGCCGTCAAGGAAGCCGCCGCCATTGGTGGTCGCGCCACCGATGGTGATGGCGCTGTTCGACGAGATCGTCAGATCGTTGCCGGTGATATCGACACGAACATTGCTGCCGAAGGCGGTTTCGATCGCCGTTTGAAGCGAGGC
>JAGRKQ010000182.1:12980-14457 GCA_020442235.1 Hyphomicrobiaceae bacterium
CGTGATCGACAGGACTTCGCCGTTGGCCGCCTGATCGCCAGCCGCGCCGCCGTCGATGTCGTTGGCATCGCCGAAGGAGAGGGTGGAGGTGTGATCAGCAACGAAGCCGGTGATGTCGTTCGACAGGTCGGTCGTCGTGGTGACAGCCGCCGAACCAGCCGTTTCGGCCGGCTTGGTGTCGGTCGCGGTTTCGAGCGAAGACAGAAGATTGTTCTGGTTCGCAAGGCCGGTACCGGTCACGGACGCCTTCTTGTCGGCAGAGATCGTGCCGCCGGTGCCTTCAACCTTCGCATTGGAAGGCTTGGAGGACTGCAGCGCCTGACGAGCGGTCGCCTGGGCGGACTCGACAAGCTTGGTGATTGCGCTGATGCCTTCATCGGCGGCGCGGATCGTCTGAACCGCGTTGGAAACCGAGTCGAGAATGCGCGAAAGATCGCCAGCGCGAGACTGGAGCGAGGAAGAGGTGAAGAACGCAGACGGATCGTCGAGAGCGGAATTCACCTTGAGGCCGGTGGAGAGACGCTCCTGCGTCTTCGCCATCATTTCGGCAGTGTTCTGAAGGGAGAGAAGGTTCGAGCGAACCGCCTTCGAAAGCATGATATCGGCCATAGCCGTGTCCTTTCCTAGGTACTCATGGTCAAGGACGCCTCTTCCTGACGCGTCGGGCGAGATCATCGCGGGGAACCCCTGAAGCGGGGGTTAACGCAACCGCCGAAATCCGACCAAAAAACCGAGTTTTATGAGAGGCTTAACAGAGTCTTTCCACTTGCCGTTGCGGCAGGGTCGGATGCTGCAATGCGGTGCCGGAAAGGGCGCTCAAACGTCGCGGCGGACCTTGTTTTCCAACCAGGTCTTGGTCGCCTGGCTGACATAGGCGCGCAGCTTCAGGATCGAGTCGTTCGGATACTGATGCTTGACGTTGCCGCTGGTCGTGTCGATCAGACGGAAGACGGGCGACTTGCTGGCCGCATCGCGCTCCACGACCTGACGGGTGGCGGCAGCCTGCTCTTCCACGATTTCGCGGAAGCGCGGCTCACGCACCGTTTCGCGGCTGAACTTGGCGTGCGATTGCGCGGAAGACTCCGCTGCCTTGACGGCAGCAGCCGTTTCCATCGGTGCGGACTGTGCCGCTTCTTCCCGGGGCCGGCCTGCCGTTGTCGCAACGGGCAGGCTGGGGCCCCTCGCGATACCCGGTTCCATGACCCCACTCCTTGGGCGGATGCCGGTCCAAAAATACGCGGACCCAGGAGTCAAAATAGACCACCCGGCTGAATCCTTTGTTAACGGGGTCGTTAACTTTTTTGGTGTTTCACGCGCGCCTTCCTTAGAAGGGGCTTTTGTCTCACAGCGCCTTGTCGACGGCGATGCCTCCGGCATTTTCCGGACGGGCGCGCTGCATGCCGCCCTTGGCCGTATAGGCCTGCGGGCGGCGCTGGCGGGTGACGGAATCGGCAACGCCCTGGACGAGGCTTTCCGA
>JAGRKQ010000182.1:14527-16048 GCA_020442235.1 Hyphomicrobiaceae bacterium
ACGGCGGCCGGAGCGAAGCGCGACAGAAGTTCGCGGTAACCACGGATCGCGTCCATCATCTGCGCATAGGAGCGCACGAGCTGGGCCTTTTCCTCTTCAAGATCGGCCACTTCCACAAGTCGGCCTTCGCGCACCAGCCGTGTTTCGCGCATGATGATCTCAAGAAGCTGGTCCAGCGAAGCGGTCGCCCGGTCGACGAGGGCTTCGGCCCCGCTCTTGTCGGTGATCATCACATCGGCGGTGGCGATCATTGCAGCGCCTCCTGCATGCGCAGAAGTTCGGCACGCACGCTGTCGGCAATGCCGACGCCGCCGGCGCTGGCGATGGTCTTGGCGTATTCGTCGACCAGAAGGCCGCGCCAGGTCTGTTCGGCACTGCCGCCGCCAAAGGGTTCGGGCGTTTCGATGCCCTCGAAGAGGGGGGCCAGCATGGCGTTGAGGAAGACGGCCTCGAAATCTTCCGCGGCGCGGTCGACATCGCTCCCGGCCTGGGCCAGCGCGCTGGAAAGCGTCGGGCGCGAGGCGCCGGCGGCCTGGGCGACGAGCGCGTTGACGGTGCTGTCCATCACATCACCTCGATTTCGGCCTGAAGGGCGCCGGCGGCCTTGATGGCCTGGAGAATGGAGATCATGTCGCGCGGGCCGATGCCGAGGGCGTTGAGCCCGTCGACGAGATCCTTCAGCGTCACGCCTTCCTCGACCATGGCAAGCTGGCGTTCCTCGCCGGTCGTCACGTCGATCTGGGTGCGTGGGACGACGACCGTCGCGCCGCCGGGCGCGAGCGGTTCGGCCTGGCTGACCTGCGGGCTTTCGGTGATGGTGACGGTCAGGTTCCCCTGGGCGATCGCCACGGTGGAGACGCGCACGTCGCGGCCCATGACGATGATGCCGGAGGCCTCGTCGATAACAATCCGCGCGGGCTGATCCGGCTCCACGACCAGCTGTTCGATGTCGGTCAGGAGATCGACGATGGAGCCGCCGTAATTTTCCGGCACGGTGATGCGCACATTGCCCGGATCGGCGGCGGCGGCGATGTTGTCGCCGAGAAGCGCGTTGATCGACAGCGCCATGCGGCGCGCGGTGGTGAGATCGGGGTTGCGCAGCGCCAGACGCAGCGAAGGCATCTCGGCAAGATTGAAGGGCACTTCGCGCTCGACGAGGGCGCCGGAAGCGATGCGGCCCGAGGTCGGCACGCCGCGGGTGATCGAAGCGGCTGCCCCTTGCGCCTCGAAGCCGGCGACGGCGACCGCGCCCTGGGCGATGGCATAGACCTCGCCATCGGCACCGATCAGCGGCGTGACGAGCAGGGTGCCGCCCTGAAGGCTGGAGGCATCGCCAAGCGCGGAGACCGATACGTCGATCCGCGAGCCCTGGGTGGCGAAGGGGGGCAGATTGGCCGTGACCATCACGGCGGCGACATTGGCCGTGCGCATATTGGCGCCGCGGGTATTGACGCCCATGCGCTCCAGCATCGCCTGCAGCGATTGCAGCGTGAAGGGCGCATTGCCCAGCGTGTCGCCGGT
>JAGRKQ010000182.1:16095-16536 GCA_020442235.1 Hyphomicrobiaceae bacterium
TCGAAATCGGCGATGTCCTTGATGCGCGATGCGGCCAGCGCATCGCCCAGCGGCAGAACAAGCGCCATGGCCACGGCAAGAACCGAGGCAAAGGCCGACTGCGCACGCATCCATCTCAACATTGGCTAACTCCCCTTAGCCGGTTTGCCCATTCTGGAAAGCACAGGGCGTGCCACTCAAAGACCCGTCGAGTTTCTGTTTTTGATTCAGGGGTTTATTTAGAAGGGAAGGGTTTTCATCAGCGGCCGAATTTGCCGGCTGATGGCGGCTTGCAGCATGGCGCCGGCAAAGTCTGCCCTGCGGTTAACCCGGCATTAACCACGTTTGGTGGAGTGTCACGGGCGGCAAGGAGGCCCTCATGCGCGTTGGCGGACCCAGCAAGAGCGGAAGCATCGGCACGGCCGGCAAGGCCCGCCGCAGCGGCGGTGGCGGCTTCTCCAT
>JAGRKQ010000183.1 GCA_020442235.1 Hyphomicrobiaceae bacterium
CTCGATCAGGGTCAGATCGTGACCTTCGCCATGTGCCCAGCGCAGCATGTCGGCAAGTTCGGATTCGTTGCCCTCGCCGGTTGCCCCATCCTTCAGCGCCACGGCGTTGATCTTCACGGCGAGCCCGGCCTGGCGTGCGGCACGGATGCCGTCAAGAATGCGCGAAAGCTCGCCCCAGCGGGTGATGCGGCGGAATTTTTCCGGATCGAGGGTGTCGAGGGAGACGTTGATGCGCCGGACGCCGGCATCGGCAAGCGCGCCGGCATGGCGGGCAAGCTGCGTGCCGTTGGTCGTCAGCGTCAATTCGTCCAGCGCGCCGCTTGCAAGATGCCGCCCGAGCGAGCGGATCAGGGTCATGATGTCCCGCCGCACCAGGGGTTCGCCGCCGGTGAGGCGCAGCTTGCGCACGCCGCGTTCCACGAAGGCCGAGCACAGCCGGTCCAGTTCCTCGAGCGAAAGAAGATCCTTCTTCGGCAGGAAGGTCATGTCCTCGGCCATGCAATAGACGCAGCGCAGGTCGCAGCGGTCCGTCACCGATACACGCAGATAGGTGATCTTGCGCTGGAAGGGATCGACCAGCGGACTGTGCGGCGTGATGGCTTCGGCGGACGGCGTCATGACGGTCAATGTGGCAATGAATGCGGCCCCGCTCAAGAGCCTGCCGCGATCGGTCCGCCTTGACGGGCCTTGCGCGGCCGGCCCTACTGGCCGACCTTTCGCGCCTTCATCCATGGAGAGCTTGATGCGCCTTTTCGTGATCGGGATTCTGGCCCTCATGGTCTTCGCCCGGCCGGGCCCGGCCGCCGCCGATGCGCAGTTCGATGCCGATCTCGCAATCCTCACCGCATGTCTTGCCGACAATGCCGGGAAAGGCGCCGAGCAGGCGGCCCCCTGCGTTGGCCTTGTCTCCGAACCCTGCATCGGCAAGGCCATCGGCGGCGAAGCGCTCGACATTGCCGTTGCCTGCCACGAGCGCGAAACGGCGCTGTGGGATCATCTCCTCAACCTCGTCTATGACGATTTCCGCCAGGACACGGCGCCCGATGTCTTCACAGCGCTGCGGGATGCGCAGCGCGCCTGGATCGCCTTTCGCGATGCCGACTGCGCCTTTCCCCGCGCCGCCTTTTATGATTTTCCCGAGGGCCGGCCCGTTGCTTCGGCCTGCCTTCAGGCGCACACCGCCCGGCGGGTCGGCGAACTGCGCCACTTCTTTGACGTCACCCCCAAGGGCTGAGCGATGCGCGACGATGTGATCTGGCCGCAGCGCCTGACGGTTTCAAAGGATCGTTCCCGCCTGGAGGTCCTGTTCGAGAACGGCCGGCGCTGCGAGCTTTCGGCCGAGTTCCTGCGCGTTGAATCGCCCTCGGCGGAGGTGCAGGGCCACGGCCCGTCGCAGAAGGTGACGCTGGGCGGCAAACAGGCCGTCACCATCCGCCGTGTCGAACCGGTCGGCCGCTATGCGGTGCAGATCGTCTTCAGCGATGGTCATGACACCGGCTATTATTCCTGGGCCTGGCTGAACCGGCTGTGTGGCGAGCGCGACGGCCTGTGGCGGGCCTATCTCGACGCGCTGGAGGCCAAAGGCCTGTCGCGCAGTGCCTGAAACGGCAATCGGCGCCGGAGCGGCAGTTGCTCCGGCGCCTTTTTGCGAAGGGGGCCGCAAGGGACCGGTTCTTCGCAATCTGCGATGTCTGGCCGTCAGCGGCGTCTTTTGATCACAGCACGATGACTTCCGCGCCGATGCGCACGCGCTCATAAAGATCGACCACATCGTCATTGGTCATGCGGATGCAGCCGGACGAAACAGCCTGACCGATGGTCCAGGGCTCGTTGGAGCCATGGATGCGATAGAGCGTGCCGCCAAGATAGAGCGCGCGGGCGCCAAGCGGATTTTCGACACCGCCGGGCATGGATTCAGGCAGGCCGGGCTGACGCTGGCGCATTTCCTCCGGCGGGGTCCAGGTCGGCCACTCGGCCATGCGGGTGATGCGCTCGCGGCCCGACCATTCAAAGCCCGGACGGCCGACGCCGATACCGTAGCGGATCGCGGTGCCGTCGCCCTGCACGAGGTAGAGCCGGCGTTCGGTGGTGTTGATGATGATGGTGCCGGGCGCTTCCGAGCCATACCAGGCGATTTCGGAGCGCGGGATCGGGGTGTAGGCGGCAGCGCGCTCGACGCGCGGAATGTCGCGGATCCCGGCTTCTTCCTCCAGGAAGGAGAGAGCGCTGTTGCGCTCGGCGAAGGCCGGGGTGGCGGTGAAGCTGGCGGCCAGCGAAAGCGCGGCTGCGGCAAGGGCGATGGTGGTGCGCATGACGAACTTCCCTGTCTTTTTTGCGGTTTTGATGCAGGGACAATGCGCCGCCCGGCCGGATCGTTCCGTGATGACCGTCACCATTCGGCGCTTTGGCAGGCGCGTTCCGGCGGATGGGTCTTTTGACGCATGCAGGCCAACCATGCCGTGCTGCCCCTCGACAAGTCGCGCGCGCCGTCAATAAATGGGCGCCAAGGAAAACGCGCCACAAGCGCCACAAGGAGGAACCCCATGCGCCAATACGGACATTTCATCGGCGGCAAGCACGTCGCCGGAACCAGCGGACGCGAAGCAGATGTGCTGATGCCGATGACCGGCGAGGTTCAGGCCAAGGTGGCGCTCGCCTCGGCCGACGAACTGCGCGCGGCTGTTCTCAACGCCAAGGCCGCACAGCCGGCCTGGGCCGCCCAGAACCCGCAAAAGCGCGCCCGCGTGATGATGAAATTCATCCAGCTTGTGGCCCGCGACAACGAGGAACTGGCCGAACTTCTGGCGCTGGAACACGGCAAGACCATTCCCGAC
>JAGRKQ010000184.1:0-4702 GCA_020442235.1 Hyphomicrobiaceae bacterium
GGCGCGATCGTCATGGTCGAATATGCCGACCGCAAGATCGACGAAGGCCTTCCCCCGCGCGAGGCCTATATCCGCGCCGCCAAGCTGATGTTCTGGCCGATCGTCTCCTCGACGGCGACGACGCTCGTCGCCTTCCTGCCGATGCTGCTCTGGCCGGGCGTTCCCGGCGAGTTCATGAGCTATCTGCCGATCATGGTCATCATCGTCCTGACGGCGGCGCTCGCCACGGCGATGATCTTCCTGCCGGTCACGGGCGCGCTCGTCGGCGAAAGTGCGGCCTGGCTCGGCCGGCGCGCCGGCTATGTCTATCTTGCCCTTCTGGCCGTTGCCGCCGGTCTTGCGGCCTTTGCCGGCCTGACGGCGCTCGGCCTGACGGCCCTTGCCACACCGCTCGGCCTCATTGCGGCGCTTGCAACCGCCATCGGCTTTTCCAGACGCTTTGCCGCTCTTAACGAGCATCTGCATGAAAAGGCGGAACTGCGCGCGGCCGAGAAGGCCGTCGAGGCCGCCAAGCTGTCGTCTGCCGGGCATTTCGACCCCGATGCGATCCGGGGCCTGACGGGCGTTTATGTGCGCACGCTGAAGCCGCTGGTCTCGACGATGCTGGGCAACATCGTGGCCATCGGCATCGTTCTCGGGCTTTGCGCCGGTTCGGTCTATCTCTTCACGCTCAACAACCATGGCGTCGAGTTCTTCGTCGAAGAGGAGCCGGACGTTGCGGTCGTGCTGATCTCCGCGCGTGGCAATCTGTCGGCTGAGGAAACCCGCGATCTCGTCGTCGAGGTGGAAGGCCGCATTCTCGACGTGGAAGGCATCGCCTCCATGCTGGTCACCTCGACCCCGCTCGGCGCCAGCGGCGGCGGCGGTGGCGGCGGCCCCGGCGAAGTGCAGGACAAGCCGGCCGATCTCGTCGGCCAGATCCAGCTCGAGCTTGCCAATTTCTGCTGCCGCAGACGAGCCGAAGAGATCTTCGACGAAATCCGCGCGCGCACTGCCGATCTTGCCGGCATCCGCGTCGAAATCCGCAAGATCGAGGGCGGCCCGCCCACCGGCAAGGACATCCGGCTGGAAGTGCGCGGCGCCGATTACGACACGATCCTGCGCATTGCCCGTCAGGTGCGGGCGCATGTGGACACGGTCGACGGCCTTGTCGACATCGAGGACGACACGCCGCTTCCGGGCATCGAGTGGCAGGTCGTCATCGACCGCGAGGAAGCCGGCCGTTTCGGTGCGGCGATCGCTTCCGTCGGGCCGATGATGCAGCTTGTGACCAACGGCGTTCTCATCGACCGCTACCGGCCGAGCGACAGCGACGACGAGGTGGAAATCCGCGTCCGCCTGCCGGAGGCCGAACGCTCGCTGGAACGGCTCGACACGCTGCGCCTGACGACGCCGGAAGGCCAGGTGCCGATTTCCAACTTCATCGAGCGGCGCGCCGAACCTCTCGTCTCGGCCATCACCCGCAAGGACGGCCAGTATGTCATGACGGTGAAGGCGAATGTCGCCGAGGGGCTTCTGGCCAACGACATGGTCGGCGAACTCCAGACCTGGCTCGACGCTCAGGAATGGCCGGAGGGGGTCTTCTTCCGCTTCCGCGGCGCCGACGAGGAGCAGCAGGAATCCGGCGCCTTCCTGGCCAAGGCGATGGTCGGCTCGCTGTTCATGATGTTCATCATCCTCGTCACCCAGTACAACTCGTTCTACCAGACGGCGATCACGCTTCTGACCGTGATCCTCTCGGTCTTCGGCGTGCTTCTGGGCATGGCGCTGACGGGGCAGACCTTCTCCATCATCATGTCGGGAACGGGGGTGGTGGCGCTTGCCGGCATTGTCGTCAACAACGCCATCGTGCTCATCGACACCTATAACCGCTTCCGCGAGGAGGGGCTCGATGTCATCGAAGGCGTCCTGAAGACGGCGGCCCAGCGCATTCGTCCGATCATGCTGACGACGATCACCACGATTGCCGGTCTCGTTCCGATGGCGACGCAGATCAATTTCGACTTCTTCAACCGCGTCATCAATGTCGGCTCGATCACCTCCACATGGTGGGTGCAGTTGTCGACGGCGGTGATCTCGGGGCTTGCCTTCTCCACGATCCTCACCCTCGTCGTGGTTCCGGTGCTTCTCAGCGTGCCGACGGTCTGGGGTCCGCGTGTCAGCATGGCCAATGGCGTGCTGAAGACCAGGATCCCCCTCTACCGTGCGCTTGCCGACCGCTTCCGCGAACCGCACAGGCCGCAAGAGCCGGCCGGGATCGAGCCGGTGACGGCCGCTGATGAAGCCAAGGATACGGTGACCCCGTTCAGGGCGCCGCGCCCCTTCGGGGACGGCTACCAGCAGGCGGCCGAATAAGCCTCAGGCCGCAGGCGGGGTGTCGTCCGTCGCCTGCGGCCTTTGCGCATGCTCCAGCGCCATCATCCGGTAATAACGCCAGGCAACGGCCAGCGAGCCGATATAGACGAGCGTCAGAAGCGCCAGCGTCTGGAACGGGAAGCTGACGAGGATGGCGACCGTGATGACGAAGCCGAGAAAGACCGGCAGCACGACATCGCGGCGGATGCGCATGCCGATCTTCTTGCCGGAAAAGGTCGGCAGCGTGGAGACCATCAGGAAGCCGACCAGAATGGCGTGAATGGCGACCAGCAAAGGATGCACGCCGAGTGCCTCGATCCCGGCCTGATCGACGTAAAGAGGCAGCAGCACCGTCAGAGCGCCGGCGGGCGCAGGAACGCCGACGAAGAAATGCGCGGTGAAGTCGGGCTTTTGCGGTCCGTCGAGCGCGCTGTTGAACCGCGCCAGCCGAAGCCCGGCACAGATGGCGAATATCAGCGCCGCGATCCAGCCGAAGGAGCGCAACTCGCTCAGCGTCCAGATGTAGAGAATGAGCGCCGGCGCGACCCCGAAATTGACGAAGTCGGTGAGGCTGTCGAGTTCGGCGCCAAAACGCGAGGTGCCCTTGAGAAGCCGGGCAACCCGCCCGTCGATGCCATCGAGGACCGCGGCGACGAGAATGGCAAAGACCGCCATCTCCATCCGCCCTTCCAGCGCCAGACGAATGGCTGTCAGGCCCGAGCAGAGCGCCAGCAGCGTGACGATGTTGGGCAGGATCATCCGCAAGGGCACACGGCGGAAACGGCGCGGCTTGCGGGGATGTCCGCCGCCCGGCTCGAAAGGCTGAAAGATCTCGTCCATCGGCCCTCTCCCCCGCTCCGTCTGCGCCTAGCCGACGCGCGCCGTGTGGATGGTCTCGGCGCTCGTGCTCTCGGCGAGCGCGATCCAGGTTTCCCCGGCAACCGTGCGCTGACCTTCGTTCACGACGGGCTTCAGGCCTTCGGGCATGTAGACGTCGACGCGGCTGCCGAAGCGGATCATGCCGATGCGGTCGCCCGCCGTCACCTCTTCCCCCTCGCGCGACCAGGGCACGATACGGCGCGCGACGAGGCCGGCGATCTGCACCGCCGCGAGCTTGCCGTGGACGCTGTCGAAGACGAAACCGTTGCGCTCGTTCTGTTCGCTCGCCTTGTCGAGGTCGGCGTTGAAGAAGGCCCCCGGCTTGTAGGCAACACGAAAGACCCGGCCGGAGACCGGCGCGCGGTTCACATGCACGTCGAAGACATTCATGAAGATGCCGACGCACATCATCGGCTGGTCGCCCAGCTCCAGCTCCGGCGGGGGAACGCGGTGGCCGACGAGGCAGACCCGCCCGTCCGCCGGGGCGATGACGAGGCCGTCATCCACCGCCGTGACGCGGGCCGGATCGCGGAAGAACAGCGCGCACCAGACGGTGAGGATCAGGCCGATCCAGAACAGGCTGGTGGAAAAGAACCCCATGCCCAGCGTCAGGACCGCGAAAATGCCGATGAAGGGATAGCCCTCCCTGTTGATCGGCGGGACCGCGCTTTCGATGCTTTTCCAGATGTTCGACACGGGAACGGTTCTTTCCTCTTGCCCAGTTGCTTCAAGCCATAAGCGGCGCCGGCCCCTGCGGCAAGGCCGGAGCCTGCGATCAGGAAACGGTGTCGGCGCTGCGCGGACCGCGCAGAACATATTCCGCGCCCGCCCCCTCGGTCGCCGCGCGCAGCCTTGCTTCGGCCTCGCTCGCCTCGCGCTGGCGGTTCCACATCTCGGCGTAGAGCCCGCCCTGGTCCAGAAGGGCGGCATGGGCGCCGCGCTCCACGATCATGCCCTTCTCCAGCACCAGAATCTCGTCGGCATCGACCACGGTCGAGAGCCGGTGGGCGATGACAATGGTGGTGCGATCCTGCGACACGATGTCGAGCGCCGACTGGATCTCGCGCTCGGTCTGGGTGTCGAGGGCACTCGTCGCCTCGTCGAGAATGAGGATCGGCGGCGCCTTCAGGATGGTGCGGGCAATCGCGACGCGCTGCTTTTCTCCGCCCGACAGCTTCAGGCCGCGTTCGCCGACCTGGGTCTGGAAACCTTCCGGCAGGTCGTCGATGAAGCCGGCGATCTGCGCCATCTCGGCGGCCTTGCGAACCTCTTCGTCGCTGGCATCGGGGCGACCGTAGCGGATGTTGTAGGCGATCGTGTCGTTGAACAGCACGGTGTCCTGCGGAACCATGCCGATCACCCGGCGCAGGCTGTCCTGCGTCACGTCGCGAATGTCCGTGCCGTCGATGGTGATGCGGCCCTCGATGACATCATAGAAACGGTAGAGCAGACGCGAGATCGTGGATTT
>JAGRKQ010000184.1:4766-9460 GCA_020442235.1 Hyphomicrobiaceae bacterium
TCGATGCCCTTGAGGATCGGGCGCGCGGGGTCGTAGTGGAATTTCACGCCCTCGAAGCGCACCGCACCGCCGTTGACGGCCAGCGCCGGCGCACCCGGTGCATCCTGGACCTCCGGTTCCTTGTCGAGCAGGCGGAACATGGTCTCCAGATCGACGAGGCCCTGCTTGATCTCGCGGTAGACGGTGCCGATGAAATTGAGCGGATTCCAGAGCTGCATCAGCAACACGTTGATCATGACGAAATCGCCGATGGTCTGGGTGCCGGCCTCCACCGCCTGCGCCGACAGGACCATGCAGGCGATCATGCCGGCGGTGAAGACCAGCGCCTGACCGATGTTCAGCCAGGCGAGCGAGGTCCAGGTGCTGGTCGCCGCCTTTTCATAACGCGCCATGGAGCGGTCGAAACGGTCCGATTCCATCGCCTCGTTGTTGAAATATTTGACGGTCTCGAAATTCAGAAGACTGTCGACGGCCTTGGTGTTGGCGTCGGTGTCGCTGTCGTTCATCGTCCGGCGGATGGCGATGCGCCAGTCCGACAGCACCTTGGTGAGCCAGACATAGGCCACCACCGTGACGGCGATGATCGCGACATAAAGAAGGTCGAACTGGTAACCGATGACGGCGGCGACGAGGATGAACTCCAGGATCGTCGGCAACGTAATCAGGATCGTGAAGCGCACGATCGATTCAATGCCCTTGGTGCCGCGCTCGATGACGCGGCTGAGGCCGCCGGTGCGCCGTTCAAGGTGAAAGCGCAGGGACAGCCGGTGCAGATGGTTGAAGGTGCGCGTGGAAAGGGCGCGCACCGCATGCTGGCCGACGCGGGCAAAGAGCGCGTTCCGCAACTCGTTGAATGCGACCATCATCAGCCGGCCGACGCCATAGGCAACCACCAGCATGACGGGAACGACGAGATAGGCCGGCAGTTCGCCGCCACCCTCGCCGGTCAGCGCATCGGTGGCGAACTTGTATAGATAGGGCACGAGGACCGTCAGGCCCTTGGCGAAGAGCAGGACGAAGAGCGACAGGAAGACGCTGCGCTTCAGATCCGGGCGGCCCGCCGGCCAGATCGACGGCCAGAGCGCGCGCAAGGTCTGCCACAGCGAGACCTCGTCGGCGGAAATGCGAAGGGGATTGACCGCGGGGCCGGCCGAGGGGCGACGTGCCATAGATGGAATCCTTGCCGGGCGGCGATGCCCGTTGCCTTGGGGCTTGAGCAGGGGGACTTAGTTGCCGGTGGCGCGATTTTCCAGTGCCTCGACCCCCGGAACCGCCCCCCAGACGGGATCGGGGCGCGGCAGGTCGAAAACCTGTCCGGGGAAGATGAGTCCGGGATCGCGGATCTGGCCGCGATTGGCATCAAAGATCGTGGTGTAACGCGTCCCGCGCCCGTAAACCCGCCGCGACAGCGTCCACAGATTGTCGCCGCGCCGGATGATGACCCGCCCGGCGGGAAGAAGCGGCGGCTCGCCGGCAGTGGCTGCGGACGGCGCAGCAGCACTCACGACGGTTTCGGGGGCCTGTGTCGAGGCCGGCGCGGAGACTGTGTCTGCCGGTGCGGGTGCCGTGCCGGCCGGTGCGGGTGCCGGTTCGGAAGAAGCCGTTGCCGGCACCGGAGCCGCGGGATCAACGGCGCCTTCTTCGGCACGCTCTGCGGCGGCGCTCCCTTCTTCGGCGGTCACCTCATGCACATAGGCGACCTCGGCGCGGGCGCGCACGCTGCCATCGCCGGCCAGATCGTCGACACGCAGCACCATGCGGCCCGGTTCTGGCGCATCGGCCTGCAACAGCCAGCGCCCGGTCGGGCCGGCAACCGTATCGCCCAGCCGCGCGTCATCGCGATAGACACGCACGATCGCGCCGGGCTCCGCGGCGCCGGCGACATACATGCGCGCCGCCTCGATCTCGACCGCCTCGATGGCCACATGACGCGCCGCCGCAGCGGGTGCGGCTTCGGGCGCTGCCGGTTCGGAGGGCGCCGTGGATGGCGTTGCGGCGACCAGCGTTGAAGCGCCGGCCTCGGGTGCGGGTTCCGCCTGCGGCGTGGTTGCCGCCGCCACGGTTTCAGCCGTCACGGTTTCCTGTGGTGCGGGTATCGGTTCAGCGGACGCATCCGGCGATGCTGGCACCGGCGCAGCGCCAAGGGTTTCCTGCGCCACGATTTCGACCGGTGCATCGGGCCGCAGGATGGAAACGAGAAAATCGCCGCCGCTGCCCGGCTGCGGCAGGGCGAAGGCAACGCGCTCCTCGCTGACGGGAGCGGTGTCGTCCCCGCCGGCACGCAGCGACAGCTCACCCGTCCCGGCCGCCAGCGGCTCGTCCAGAACGATGACGAATTCGCCCGCTTCGCTCGCCACCGTCTCGGCGATCACCGCACCATCGCGCAACAGCGTCACCGCCTCGGCAGGCGCGGCGCGGCCGGCAATCGTCGCCGAACCATCGGGCAGAAGGCGCACGATGTCGAAGGCGGGGGCAATGCGCGCGCCCGCATCGGGGGCGCGGGTCTCGTCATCTGCCGGAGCCTGCGGCGTTGCGGCCGGTTCCGGCGTCGCGGCGGTGGGCGGCGCCTGTGTGGGCGTCTGGTTCTGAAGCGCGGGCGGCGTCAGGTCGAGCGGAGCGCCGATCTCTTCGCGGCCGGACTGCCAGACAAGGCCGACCAGAACGATTGCGGCGACGACCGCGATGAAGGCGAAGACCCCAAGGTTCGACCGGCTCATGACCCCTCCCGACGCAAGCCCGCTCACGGGCCTCTTTCTTCGTGCTAGACCGGAATAGTGGGCGCTGCAAGGCAAGCACGCGCCGGGCGCGCTGCGCTTGACCCGTTTGGGGCGACCTGCCACTTCTCAATGCATGGCGACTCTCAAAAGCGTATGCGTCTATTGCGGTTCCGGTGAAGGCTCCGATCCGGCCTATGGCGAAGCTGCCGATGCGCTTGGCGCGGCTCTGGCCGGGGCCGGCATCCGGCTTGTCTATGGCGGCGGCTCGCTCGGGCTTATGGGCCGCGTCGCGCGGGCCTGCCTCGACCATGGCGGGCAGGTCACCGGCATCATTCCCGGCTTCCTGCACACCCGTGAAGTGATGTTGAAGCGCGTGACCGATCTCATCATCACCGAGGACATGCACCAGAGAAAACGGCGCATGTTCGAGGAAGCGGAAGCCTTCGTGGCCCTGCCCGGCGGCATCGGCACGCTGGAAGAACTGGTGGAAATGCTCACCTGGAGCCAGCTCGGACGGCACAAGAAACCGGTGCTGATCGCCGACATCAAGGGCTTCTGGGCCCCGCTTCTGGCGCTTCTCGATCATATGCGCGGTGAAGGCTTCATCCGCTCCGGCTACGAGGTGAACTGCCTGACGGCCACACGGGCCGAAGACATCCTGCCGATGTTGCAGGAAGCCCTCGCCCCGCTCGAGTGCTGCGATGTCGAGCCAAGCCTTGTCGAGGCAGAAGTCGACAAGCTCTGACATCTTGATGCGTCATGCCGTGCTTGTGTCATGAAACTTCGGAGAGCACGAATGAAGATACCCGAAACCGCCTTTACCGTTACTGATTGGTCCAAGGTTTCGGCCACCGAGCATCCCAGCGAAACAGGCATGGCTATCTGGCGCACTGTTCAGCTCGGCGACATTCGCATTCGTCTCGTCGAGTATTCGGCAGGCTATCTCGCCGATCACTGGTGCGACCGGGGTCATATCCTTTTCGTTCTCGATGGTGAACTGGTCAGCGAACTTCGCGATGGTCGAACGACGACGATGCGGGCAGGAATGAGCTATCAGGTTTCGGATTTCGGCGATGCCGCGCACCGCTCATCGACAAAGACGGGTGCCAGGCTTTTTATTGTGGATTAGCGGCAGGTGCCTTCCGCCGCATCGTCTTCACCTGATCATAGGTGAAGAGGACCAGCCCCACCCAGACGAGGGCCAGGGTCAGCACCCGCGCATCGGCCACAGGCTCGCCGAACAGAAACGCCCCGAGGCAGAACTGGATCGTCGGAGCGACATATTGCAAAAGCCCGATGACGGTCAGCGACAGGCGCCGCGCGCCAGTCGCAAACAGGATCAGCGGCACGCCGGTCACCACGCCGGTTCCGGCCAGAAGCAGCCATTCGGAGAGGCTGGCATCGGGCGTGGCGCCGCCGTGACCGGCGAACCAGACGAGGGCCGCGACAGCGACCGGCAGAAGGATCAGCGTCTCCACGAAGAGCCCCGGTGCGGCGCCGACCGCCGTCACCTTGCGGATATAGCCATAACCGGCAAAAAGCGCGGCGAGGCTGAGGGCGATCCAGGGCAACGTGCCGAGCCGGATCATCTCCTGACCGACACCCGCGGCGGCAAGTAGGATCGCCAGCCCCTGTAGCGGACGCAGCCGTTCCTTCAGGATCACGACGCCCATCGCAACATTGATGAGCGGCAGGGTGAAATAACCCAGGCTGACCTCGACCGTGCGTTCGATGTTGATCGCGTGGATGAAGATCGTCCAGTTGGCCGCGATCAGCGCGCCGGAAAGGCACAGCGCCAGGAAAAGCTTCGGGCTTTTGAGGATCGCGGTGACCTCGCCCATGCGCCGTGCCAGCACGAGCGCGAGGGCCAGAAGGATCACCGTCCAGATGATCCGATGGGCAATCGTCTCGACCGCCGGAACGGTGTCGATCAGCTTGTAGTAGAGCGGTGCAAAGCCCCACATCAGATAGGCCGAA
>JAGRKQ010000185.1 GCA_020442235.1 Hyphomicrobiaceae bacterium
TCAGTTCTGAACGGAAATCAACACCATGTGGACCTTTGCCCCTTGACCTTGGCGCGCCCTCACCGGCGCGCCTTTTTCTTTGTTTTTCGCTGTATTTTTTCGCTCACGCCAGTTTCGCTTTGCTCAACGGCTCCGCGGGCGCGGCGCACCCCAAGTCGCACGTTGAGCGAGCAGAGCGAGCGAACCGCAAGATTCAGGACCCCTCACTCGAACGACGTCGCAAACACCATCTCGTCATTGCGGAAGGTCTTGAACTCCAGCGCATTGCCGGCCGGGTCGCGCACGAAGAAGGTGCCCTGCTCGCCCGGTTTGCCGGCAAAGCGCACATAGGGCTCGATGATGAAGGCGATGCCGGCGTCCCGCATCCTGCGCGCCAGCGCCTCCCAGTCCGGCCAGTCCATCAGCACCCCGAAATGGCGCACCGGCACCTGTTTTCCGTCGACCGCGCCGGCCTTGACCGCTCCCAGTTCCTCCGGTGCCAGATGCGCGACGATCTGGTGGCCGAAGAGATCGAAATCGACCCAGGTTTCGCTGGAACGCCCCTCGCGGCAGCCGAGCAGACCGCCATAAAAGCGCCGCGCGGCCTCAAGATCGTCGACGGGGAAGGCAAGGTGAAAACGTGGCATTCTGGTCATGATCTCTCTCCCGGCGTCCTGATTCGAGGCGATACGGCGCATATGATGTTCTTCCGGCGATCCAGGTCCAGTGCGTTTCCCGCAGAGCCGATGCCCGACAGCATCACGATCGCCGGTTCGGTCGTGCCGGTCACGGTGCGCGCCCATCCGCGCGCCAGACGGCTGATCATGCGGCTCGATGCGCGAAAGCGCAGCCTGCGCCTGACGGTGCCGCCGGGCGTTGCCGCGCGCGATGTCTCGGCCTTTCTTCAGGCCCGGACCGACTGGATCGAAAGCCGCCTTGCCAGCCTGCCGCCGCTTTCGGATACGGGTCTGCCTGCCGCCCTGCCGCTGCGCGGTGCGTGCGTCTCGCTCCATGCGACAGGGCGCCTGCGCGGTCCCATCATGCTCGAAGGCTCCACCCTTGCCATTTCCGGCGAAACGGCCGAAGCCGCCCGGCGGCGGCTCATCGCCTTCCTGAAGCGCGAGGCGTGCGGCGATCTGGAAGAGGCCGTTGCCCGCCACTGCGCCGCGCTCGGCGTGCGGGCGTCGGCAATCCGCATCAAGGACACCGGCTCACGCTGGGGCTCGTGCTCCTCGGGGCGGGTCCTGTCCTTTTCCTGGCGGATCGTTCTGGCTCCGCCGGAGATCCTCTCCTATCTCGCCGCGCATGAGGTTGCCCACCTCGTGCACATGGATCACAGCCCGGCCTTCTGGAAGACGGTCGCAAGGCTCGATGCATCCTGGCGGATGCATGACCGCTGGCTGAAGGACAATGGCCAAAAGCTGATGGGCGCGCTCTGAAGCGCCTTGCCCGTCAGTTTCCGAAGATCGAGGAGAGGAAATCGCCGATCGGGTTGCGGCCCGAGCCGCCGCCATCGGGCAGGCCCTCGTCGCGGGCCGAGGTCGAGGCGCCGGCAGGCCCGAGATCCGCCGGCGGACCGGACGCTGCAGGGCCGCCACCGACGATCTCTTCCACGCTTGCCGCGCCAACACCCGGCAGCGTGGCGACCGGCACGCCATTGTGGGCGGCCAACATGAAATCGCGCCAGATCAGCGTCGGTCCGGTGCCGCCGGTCACGCCCTCCATCGGACGGTTGTCGTCGCGTCCGATCCAGACGCCCGCCGTCAGATTGGCGGTGTAGCCGACGAACCAGGCGTCGCGGTTTTCCTGTGTGGTGCCGGTCTTGCCGGCGGCCGGGCGGCCTTCCAGCGCGGCGCGGCGCCCGGTGCCGATGTCCAGCGTGCGCGTCAGCATGGCGTTCATCATGCCCAGTTCGCGCGCGGCAACGACCGTGCCGAGCCCGGAACCGCCGAGCGAGTAAAGGATCTCGCCTTCCGCGGTCCTCACCCTTTCGATGACATGCGGCAGGATCGCATAGCCGCCATTGGCGAAGGGCACATAGGCCGCGGTCAATTCCAGCGGCGTGACCTCACTGGTGCCCAGCGCGATGGAGGCTTCGCGGTTGAGATCGGATTCGATCCCGAGCCGGCGGGCGGCATCGACCACCGTTCCCGGCCCGACCTCGACGGCAAGCTCCGCCGCGACGGTGTTGATCGACATCGCCAGCGCATCGGCCAGCGTGACCCGCCCCCGGTAGCGGCCGGAATAGTTCTCCGGCGCCCAGTTGCCGAAGCGCACCGGACGGTCCTCACGCACCGTCGACGGATCGAGGCCGGCTTCCAGCGCGGCCAGATAGACGAAGGGCTTGAAGGCCGACCCCGGCTGGCGATGGGCATCGGTGGCGCGGTTGAACTCGCTGGCCGCATAATCGCGCCC
>JAGRKQ010000186.1 GCA_020442235.1 Hyphomicrobiaceae bacterium
CAAGATTCAGGACCACTCAGAAACTCGTCATTCCTGCCCTTGACCCGGGAATCCAGTCTTCTTGCTCACCGCCTCCGCGGGGGCGGCGCATAAGCGCCGGGCCGCAGTCGCGGCCTGGTTCGACGCGAGGCAAGCCGCACGTCTCACATAAATTCCCGCCTTGAGGGCGGCAATCCATTCATTCGGCCACAAGCACCTGCGAGCAGGCGGCCGGAAGGTCGGACATCAGGACCTCGCGCCTTGGCCCGGAAGGCCGGTCGGAGGGCCGCCACGGCTCGTCGGAAAGCCACCAGGCCATGGCATCGCCGCAGCCATCGCCCGCCGGCGGCGGGTCCTGATCGGTGCAGCCGACCGAGCCCGGCGGGCAGGCCAGGCGCACATGGAAATGATAGTGGTGGCCATACCAGGGGCGCACCCGGCGCAGCCAGGAGCGGTCTCCGCTCGCCCAACGGCAGAGCTGATCCTTGATCGCCGGATGCACGAAGATGCGCGCCACACGCTCATCGAGCGCGGCACGGCGGATGATGCGGGCATGCGCCTCGGTCCAGCGGCCCGGATCGATCTGACGGGTGCCATCGCGCAGCATGGAGATCGCCGAAAGTTCCTCGCGCTCCTGACGCGACAGCCGCCGGTCGGGCATCGGCGTCAGCCAGATGTCGGCATCAAGACCGATCTGGTGACTGGCATGGCCGGTGACCATCGGCCCGCCGCGCGGCTGAGCCAGATCGCCGACCAGAAGCCCCGGCCAGCCGTCCTCGGCCGCGCCCGCGCGCGCCAGATCCTCCAGAAAGGCGATCAGCGCCGGATGCCCCCAGTTGCGGTTGCGCGACAGGCGCATCACCTGCCACGTCGCGCCGTCGACCGGCAGCGCCACCGCGCCGGCAAGGCAGCCGCGCGCATAGGAGCCGATGGCGCGCGCGCTCAAGGGGGCCGGTTCGCTGCGCGCACCAAAAGCAAAGCGGGCAACGCTCGTCTGATCGACGGGCGGGGCCGCAAGCGTCTGCGGCGGCACATCGGGCCGGGGCACGGGCGCGGGAACGTCCGTCAGCGCGGCAAGGCCCGGCCCGGCGGCAAGGCCCGCCATTAAGGCCAGCACGGCGATGGGAAAAAAACGCTTTGCACGCATCAGGGCACCCCTTTTGGGCACATATGGCGCCGGATCGCGCGGAACGGATTCGCTGACCTGCAAGTCTAAGGCAGGGCCCGCGCGATCACAAAACCTTCCGGCCCGCCCTCCAGAAGCGCATAGCCGGGCGGGGCGATGCCCCCGGCCAGCGCGGCATAAAGGCTCTGCGGATAGGCCGCACGCATCCGCGCACTGGCACCGAGCGCCGGACAGGCGATGAGGAGACCGATGCCCTCGGCCCGCGCGCGTGCCGCGCCCTCTTCCGGCGGCGTGGTCAGGATCGCTTCGGCCGCGATCATGCCGCGCACGGAGCGGTGATAAGGCGCATCCAGCACCGAGAACCCGGTGAAGGCGAGAAGATGCGCTCCAAGATTGCGTTCCGACAGAACGAGCACGGGCCCGCCGGCGCCCTGTTCCGATCCGCCGAGCGCCATCTCGATGGCGGAGAGCCGATCCGGCGCATAACAGGCGGCGGCGGCCGCATCCGCACCGGCCTGCGCGGTGGGCGCAAAGGCCAGCGCAAAGAGGATCGCGTGCAGCGGCATGGCTCCGGCAACCAGCAGCGCCGCCGCGCCGATGCGGGCTCTTGCGCCGTTCGCTGCGGCAAACCTTCGGGCGACAATGGCACCGACGACCAGCGCGGCAAGGGTTCCAGGCGCGATCAGCGCGCGCACCTGCATCAACCCGGTCAGGGTTCCAAACAGGATGAAGACGGCAAGGAAGCGGTAGGCGGCGCGCTCCTGCGGGGCGCAGCGCCGGCTTTCCAAGAGCGCCAGAACGATCCCCGCCACCGGCAGCACGATCATGAACAGCCGCTCCGGACGCTCCGCCGCGATGGCAAGAAGGCTCTGCGCCTCGCTGACCTGCGACAGGAAGCGCTCGGTGAGGAAGGGATCGAGCTCGCCCATCGGCCCGCCGAGGCAGGCTGGAAATGCCGCGCCGAGCGCGGCGACAAGGCCGGCACCGCCGGCACCGAAAACGCCAAGACGCAGGATCCGCCCCAAACCGAAGCGCAGCATCAGGCCGTTGATGACGAAAAGCGCCGCCGCACCGAAAGCGCCAAAGACATAGACCGGCGAAAGCGTGTCGCAGGCCCAGCCCGAAATTGCCGGCGGGGGCACGAAGAGCGCGGAAAAGGCGCCGGCGCCCACCGCCAGAGCCAGCGCGAAATGCGTATCGCCGTCGCTTTCCCCATCGGCGCCGAAGAGCGCGCCATGCGCCGCCAGAACGCCGAAGGCGATCACATAGGGCAATGTCTCCAGCCCGATGGCAAGCGACAGCGCCGCCAGCAGGCCGGCAATGAGCGGATGGCCGGCACGGCGCGGCGCGATCAGCAGCGCCGCCATCGCCAGCGTCAGGACGAGCTGGACGTTGTGATGGTCGATGCGCTGCGGCGCGAACTGCACATTGATCCCGAGCGACAGGGCAAAGAGCAGGAAACCCGGCAGAAGGCGCGGCGCGCCCAGCCGTGTCAGGATCAGGCCGGCGGCATAAAAGGCCGGCAGAAGCAGAAGAAGCGGCCACAGTGTCAGCGCGTAAAGTTCGGCCGTGTCCGTCGGAACCACGGTGCCGAACAGCGCGATCAGGCCGGCGATCGGCGCATCGACGAGGCGCGACCAGTGCAGCACGACGCCGCCGGCGGGATCGAGCCGGGCAACGGTGAGATCGAAGAGGTCCTGCCCCGCCAGAAGCGCGCGCACCGTGACAAGACGCATCGCATCGTCGCTATCGGTGAGCGACAGGGCCGTCAGAACCTCCGGACGCAGCGCGACGAGTGCAGCGGCCAGGATCAGCGCCGGCAGCAACCAGGAAAAAAGCGAGGGCGCAGGCTCGATCCTGCCGTGCGGACCGCTCGCCGGCACCGCGGGTGCGTGAAACGCCTCGTTCACCATGTCTGCAACCTCGCTCGGGCTGCGGGCCTTGCCGTCAGCCGTCCTTAACTGTCTTCGCCGATTGAGGTTAAGGGACGGTAGAGGAGGTTCGCCGATGGCGCGGATCGTGGACAGCGGAATGGGTTTTGCCGAAAAGGCGCTGGTGGAGGGTGAGGCCACGCGTTGCGAGGGCCATGAGTTCGGCGCGCTGCGGGTGGCTGTGGTCCTGCCCTGCCACAACGAGGCCGCCGCCATCACCCGCGTGGTCGCCGGCTTCCGCAAGGCGCTGCCGGGCGCAGAAATCTGCGTCTTCGACAACGCCTCCACCGACGATACCGCCCGCCTTGCCGCAAAGGCCGGGGCGAAGGTCTATCGCGAGCCGCGCAAGGGCAAGGGCAATGTGGTGCGCCGCATGTTCGCCGATGTCGAAGCCGACATCTATGTCATGGCCGATGGCGACGGCACCTACGACCCTGCCGATGCGCCGCTGCTCGTCACCACGCTTCTGGCCGAAAAGGTCGACATGGTCGTCGGCACGCGCCGCGGCGTCACTGAAGATGCCGGCCGCGCCGGCCATGCGGTCGGCAACATGATGTTCAACCGGCTCTATGGGCGGCTCTTCGGCAAGGGCTTCACCGACATCTTTTCCGGCTACCGGGTGTTCTCACGCCGCTTCGTCAAATCCTTCCCGGCGATTTCCACCGGCTTCGAGATCGAGACGGAAATGAGCGTGCATGCCAGCCAGCTGAAGATCCCGGTCACCGAGATCGCGCTCGACTATGGCCGGCGCGAAGAAGGATCTTCCTCCAAGCTGCACACCTGGAAGGACGGCTCGCGCATCCTCTTCACCTTCGCCATGCTGCTGAAGGAAGTGCGCCCGACCGCCTTTTTCGGCCTGATCGCGGCCGGGCTGGCCCTGCTCAGCGTGGTGCTGTCGGTGCCGCTCTTCATCGAATTCGCACAGACCGGCCTGGTGCCGCGGATTCCGACCGCGATCCTCGTCACCGGCATGATGGTGATGGCCGCGCTTCTGGCGATTGCCGGCGTCATCCTCGACAGCCTGTCGCGGGCGCGGGTCGAGCAGAAGCGCATTCTTTATCTGATGCAGCCACGCCTCGGCGAGAACTGAGCGCCCGAGAACCTTGAGCGCGGCGCCGTCCGGCACGTCTCAGGCGGCGCTTGCCGCCAGCATGATGCCCGACACCACCATCCCCGACCCGGCGAGCACCTGCCAGGAGAGCGGCTCGCCGAAGAAGAAGTGCGCGCAGACCGGTACGATGGCGAAGGACAGCGCCATGAAGAGATAGGCCCGGCTCAGCGGCACGCTTTTCAGAACGACGATCCAGGCGAGCGTTGCAAGGCCATAGATCGCCAGCGCCGCAAACAGCACCATCGCCGCCCGCGGGTTGTTCAGAACGGACAGAAGCCCGCCCTCGCCGAGCGCGCCGGCGGCGGTCTTGAACAGGACCTGTCCCGTGGTGATGGCGGCAACGACGGAAATGACGAGCGCGGTTTCGATGCCGGTCATGGCGCAATCCCGATGACTGTTTCAGGGCGTTTCAGCCTTTGTGGCAGGAACCGGTGAAGATCGGGTTAGGGGCCGGAAGCCCTTCGTCTCAGGCGCCGAAATAGAAATTGGTCAGGTGATAGAGCACGGGAGCGGCAAAGCTCACCGAGTCCATCCGGTCGAGCGCGCCGCCATGGCCTTCGATCATCGTGCCCCAGTCCTTGGCACCGAGCGAGCGCTTGACGGCCGACAGCACCAGCCCGCCGACAAAGCCCGCGGCCACCACGGCGAGCGCCATCAGCGCGGCCTGCCAGGGGGAGAAGGGCGTGATCCACCAGAGCCCCGTTCCAACCAGTGCGGCCGAAAACCCGCCGCCGACCAGCCCCTCGACGGTCTTGGACGGGCTGACCCTCGGGGCGACCTTGTGGCGGCCGAAGAGCTTGCCGAAGACATATTGCAGCACGTCGGAGAGCTGAACGACGGCGATCAGGAAAAAGAGAAGGAAGAAGTTTTGCGAGTAGCCGGGAATTTCCAGGATCAGCAGCGCCGGCGCATGGCTGATGCAATAGACCGTCAGCATCAGCGCCCACTGGATGCGGGCGGTGCGGTGCAGGAAATCCTCCGTTTCCCCCTTGAGCACAGCCAGCAAGGGCAGGAGCAGGAAGGCCCAGACGGGGATCAGGATCGCAAACAGCCCCTGCCATTCATCCGCGATCAGCCAGTATTGCAGCGGCAGGAACAGGTAGAACGCGGCCACGACGGATGTATGATCTTCCGGCCGGGTCGGGCTCAGGGATAAAAATTCACGCAGGCTGTAAAAGCTCGTCAGCGCGAAGAGGACGATCGTCACCGTCTTGCCGACCAGAAAGGCCACGGCAAAGACCGCGATCATCACCCACCAGGCCTTGATGCGCTGGTTGAGGTTTTCGACCGTGGCGCGGCCCGCTTCGCTGTCGACCCGGCGCGACAGGACAAAGCCGACGCCGGAAGCCAGAACCAGGAGGGCGAGAACGCCGCCGATGAGGATGACCATCGTCTGGTTCATGCCGGGCTCCTTTCGGCAAGCCCGGTGACCGCCGCTTGCGCACGGGCGAGGAAGGCATCCCTCTCCTCCTCCGGCAGAAGGGCGATCGGCGCGCCGAAACGCGCCGAACAGCTGATCGGTGCCGGCAGGATGGCGCCCTTGGGATAGGCCCGCGCCAGATTGGACAGATAGACCGGCACCAGCTCGACCTCTGGAAAGTCCTTCGCAAGCCGGTAGATGCCCGACTTGAAGGGGCCCGGCAGCGCCTCGGCGCGGCGCGTGCCCTCGGGAAAGAGAATGAGCGAGTGCCCGCGCGACAGCACATCGCGCAAGGGGGCCAGCGGGTCCGGCCCGCCGCTGCGTTCGATCAGCACCGCGTTGAGCACCTTCAGGGCGATGAACCGCTTCAGGGCGCTGGTTCCCCAGTAATCGGCGGCGGCCACCGGATGGGTGGTGGCGCGCAGGGAAACGGGCAGGCAGGCCATCAGGATGATGGTGTCGAGATGGCTGGCGTGATTGGCAAAATAAAGCCGCTGCGAAGGGTCGGGCGCAGAGCCCTGCCAGCGGGCGTGACCGCCCACGAGGAAACGGGTCAGCGCGAAAAGGCCCGCGCCGAGGATGCGCCCGATCATGCGCCGCCCCCTTTCAAAAGCCTGGCGATGCGCAGGCTGCGCCGGATGCAGGTGATGGCGGAGCCGGCCACGATCACCCAGAGCGCGATCTCCAGCAGGAAGACATCCGGCACGAAGGCGCTGGCAACAGCGGCAACCGTCAGCACGAACATGCGCTGCTGCTTGGCCATCGGGCCGGTAAAATCCTGTGCCAGGCCGAGCGCGCCACCCGATGCGCGGATATAGGCCGTGGCGACGGCAAGGATGGTCGCGCCATAGCCGAGTTGCGGCGCTGCCGCCGCATAGCCGGCGGCGATCAGGAACAGCGCATCCTCGATGCGGTCGGGAAACTCGTTGAAGAGCGGCCCGGTGGGCGAGGCCTTGCCGCCCTCGATGGCGACCATCCCGTCGAGAAGGTTCGCAACAAGGCGCAGCTGGATGCCGGCAGCGGCCCCGAGATAAAACCATTGGCTTTGTCCGGCCAGAAGAAAGCATCCCGCGCCAAGGGCCGCAAACAAAACCCCGAGCACCGAAATCCCGTTCGGGCTGAACCCGGCGGCAGACAGCCAGCCCGCCAGCGCCCCCGCCCAGCGGGCCGAGCGGGTTTTCAGCGGTCGGCGGTTGATCTCCTGCCCCATCTCATCCCCCGGTCATCCTGCCATGGGCCGCGCTGCGGCCCTTCCATCGGCCCGCCATGATCGCACATTGCGGATTTCCTGACAGGGGGTGCTGAGGGGAAGATCAGGCCCGGACGCGTTCCATCAGCGGCGTACTGCGAGGAGCCCGCTTGTGAAGCGTTTCGGGCGATATTTGTCGCACAAAACGGCTTGAGTCGCCTCTAGCGATGACAAGCGGCGTTGTGTCTGGATTTTGACCCGATCCCGAACACAAGCCATGTCTGCGCCGAAGCACCTCGCCGAAAAGGTCGGCTCAACGTGCGGATCGGGACGGCCAAAAGCGCCGGCGTTGGTTGTTCATACTCAGCGTCATTCCCGGGCTTGACCCGGGAATCCAGCGTGGCGGCTGCCTAAAAGCTTGAAACAAGCCCTGCACTCCAGAGCGCGACGTCTTCCAAGAACAGGCCGAAGGGCTCGACCCACGCCGAAAACGCGGCATAGAAGCCCCAGCCCAGACCCATGACCAGAACGAACGCCGGAACCAGCCAGAGACGGCGATAGACCATCACGCTGGCAACCTTCTGCTTGGCCGAAACCGGCATGTGATCGTCGATCAGGGCCGCCGTCTTGAGCGCAGAAGGCGACCAGACCGTCATGGCATGGCGCAAGCCGAGGGTGAGGTGGATTGCGGTCGGCAGCAGCGTCGTTGCCAGCATGCCGGTGACCAGAATCCCCTGAGTGAAAGGATAGGCACGCGCCAGGGCAAGCTGAGAGCGCCAGTCAAACACCGGATGCTCGAAATGAAGGAGGGCCAAATTGGCCGCTTCAAGGATGAGTGCGATCAGCGCGACCAGCCCGACCAGACAGGCCAGCGCAACGGCGCCATCGAGCAAGACCGCAGCCAGGACACGTCCAAACCCGCGCGCACCGCCACCGCCATGATCGATCTTCGCCAGAAGCGAGCGGGTGATGCCCCAGGACACCATGTCGAGCATGGCATTGGTGAGGGGAAGGCATACAAGAAAAACGGCAACCACGGCGGGAATGGGAAAGACAATGGCACCGGCACCGGCAACTTCAACGGGACCGGCAACGACAACGACAACGGCAGTGACAACGGCACCGCCAATGGCACCGTAATTGGCATCGGAAACGACAACGAAAACGGTAAAGGCACCGGCACAGACAATGGCAACGGCACCGGTAAAGGCACCGGCACCGGCACCGGCACCGGCACCGGCACCGGCAACGGCAAAAACAACGGCACCGGAAGCGGCACCGGTAAAGGCAAACCATACTGCCACAAATTCAGCAACTTTGTACTGCCATGTAACTTTGTTTTGTTCCTTGGCTGACGTCTTGAAAATTTTTCGATTAACCCAATCGGCAAAGCGGTGCGGGACATCCCTCTTCAGATAGTAGAAAAGCCCAAGACTCACCGCCATGAGCATAATCACCGTGACAATCCGCCGGGTTATCGAAACATTTGGTAACAGCTCAATAGAGCCGACATCGCCCGGCATGCCCATGACCCAGGCGAGCAGAATCAGCGCGATGGGGTAAACGAGGGCTATTAGCAGCGTCCGATCAAAGGCGCGCCAGCTCCAGGGCGGGCCGAACCAGTCGTCTGCCCGGGTGGTGAACCCTGCCAGAGCCGATTGGTATCGCTGGAAGGCCGTCGTTTGCGCTTCAAGTTCGGCCTTGATCCGCTCTCTATCTCGAGGGTCTTCAAGTTGTTCTCTTGAAGAACTCATATAATAGCCGATCAGCGGCAAAATAAGAGCGGCAACGAGACCGACAAAGCCCCAGCCCGACCATTCCAGAACCGCAGATACTTCCATGCGTCCCCCCAGCACAACCTTGATGCGCCAAACGGGGTGCGACGGCAAGGTCGGGGCTCATTCGGACGGCTGGAACGTTGCCCTTGAAGGAACGCTTTCTGGATTCCCGCCTCGGGGGGCGGGAATGACGCCTGAGAAAGGGCATGGCGATGCCCCAAACACCGTCATTCCCGGGCCTGACCCGGGAATCCAGAAACCAACAAGAGAACGGGTCTCAGAGGCCCTTACTCATCCATCTTCAGGGCCTTGATGAAGGCTTCCTGCGGGAT
>JAGRKQ010000187.1:0-549 GCA_020442235.1 Hyphomicrobiaceae bacterium
GCGGTAGAGGCCGCCGAAGCGCTCTTCCACCGTCTCCTTCGACAGGCCGGCGATCTCGAAGGCCTTCACCATGGTCTCGGGAACATGGTTGCGGATGCCACCGGACGCGATCTCGAAGCCGTTGCAGACAAGGTCATACTGGAAGGCCTTGATGGTCAGCGGGTCTTGGCCGGTCAGCGCCTCCATACCGCCCTGCGGCATGGAGAAGGGATTGTGCGAGAAATCGACCTTCTTCTCGTCCTCGTTCCACTCGTAGAAGGGAAAGTCGACGATCCAGCACAGCTCGAAGCGGTCCTTGTCGACAAGGCCCAGCTCGTTGCCGACGCGGTCGCGCGCATCGCCGGCGAATTTGACGAATTTCGCCGGATCGCCGGCGGCGAAGAACGCCGCATCGCCGGCCTTGAGGCCCAGCTGGATGCGGATGGCCTCGGTGCGCTCCGGTCCGATGTTCTTGGCGATGGGGCCGGCACCTTCCAGAACGCCGCCCTCTTCGCGCCAGAAGATGTAGCCAAGGCCCGGCTGGCCTTCGCCCTGCGCCCAGGAATTCAT
>JAGRKQ010000187.1:555-851 GCA_020442235.1 Hyphomicrobiaceae bacterium
CAGAAGGCGCGGCTGCCGCCGCCCGGCGCGGGGATGGCCCGCACTTCGGTCTTCGCATCCGCCTCGATCATGCGGGCAAAGACCTTGAAGCCGGACCCGGCGAAGTGCTCGGTCACCGGCTGCATTTCGATGGGATTGCGCAGATCCGGCTTGTCGGTGCCGTATTTCGCCATCGCCTCGTCATAGGGGATGCGGCGGAATTCCTGCGTGACCGGCCGGCCCTCGGCAAAGTCCTCGAAAACGCCGCGCAGCACCGGTTCCATGGTGCCGAGGATGTCGTCCTGGGTGACGAAGCT